>JAQYWP010000863.1 GCA_029379285.1 Rhizonema sp. PD38 | reverse complement strand
CTCTCATACTGATAAGAGCGCTAAAGCGCAACTACAAACCTTTATTAAGATACGAATTTATAAAATACAGTACTTATATCATGTTCGCTTTTATTACTTTAAAGCAGAACTCCATCTCAGTAAAGCTGGCTTCACGTCCCCGAACAGCTTGCACTATTTGAGGGAGGGGGTAGGTTTCTTAAGCTAAAGTCTGCGTATAAGCACTAACTCGATGTTCTAAACCCAGTTGTTGTTGAAAATAGAGGCGATACAACTCACAGCTTGGTGAAGCTTGATTGCCATCAAGCCGGATAAGTCCCAAGCTTTCTAGTTTGTAAGCAGCGATCGCATTTATTGGTACACTTTGATTGGCACTCAAAACCTGCTTCAGTACTGATGCCAATTGTGGTTCACTTTGAAGTATGGTCAAGTTTTCTCGTAAATGTTGACTGTAAATCCCTGATGGTGTTGGAGCTGCTTGTAATAATTCTGGCAGCGATATCCATCCCCGACACAAATGATAAAAAGCAAGACTCACTAAATAGGGATGTCCTCCTACCATTGCTTGTAACGCCTCAAGACGTTGCGCTCCTTGAGATCCTCTAGCCCAATCCAATCCATAGCCTACTGCCAAATCCTGTACCTGCTGTGGGCTAAACGGTGGCAAACAAATTGCTAGTCCGATATTGAACGGAGATTGATTGAGATGAAGCTGGATATAGATTTCTGTAGAGTGAACCATGACTAATCGCAATTTCTGCCAAGTCTGCTCCTGCTTTGACTGTTCATGCCAAAATCTCAGCATTGGCAACAGATCTTGGGCAATAATTGGATGTTCAAAAACCCGATTGATTTCATTAAAAGTCAAGACAAAAGGTTTCTCGATCTGCTCAAGTACATAAGCCTGAAAATAGATTTTGCAGCTCACCTTACTCCCCATATCTTCATCCCAGTAATCATCAAGTCTGGGGAGCAAGTTCAATTGCCTGCTTACATTGGCGCACAACCAACGTAGAGTTGTATCTATCGAGGCAAAAACACATTCATCTGCTTCCTGAAAGTCGATCTTGACAGCTTCATAACCCTGCTGCTTGGCACCAGCAATGATCCGGTTGAGCAGCGAACTTTTTCCCATTTTCCTGGGTGCTTTGATACGGATAAAGCATCCTGGTTGCATGATTTCGCCATACACAAGTTGTTCTAGCGGTGGACGATTAATGTAAAGAGGAGAATTTATTGACATAGCACTGCCAGGAAACTCTATCTCACGCCCGGCCACTAAATCTGCAATATCTTCTTCTACTTCTGAGTCTTCTGGAAACTCCATCTGGGAATCCAACTCTATGAGTCTCCTATTATATTGGTATTTACCTAAAACGAGATGCAGATTTTTTTTTGTTACCCTCTTTCCCAAGACTTCAGAAAGGTCTTGCCACAACTGAGAACCAATTTCCTTAATGTAGTTGCTACCGTAACCCGATCCCTCCGCCATCTCGTTGTAACTCATTCCCAGCCAAGATTGACGAAATACCAACCGCTCTACATAACCAAATTGCTTATCTGGCAGAATTTGTTCTATAGCCTCCAGCACTTCATCAACGTTCATTTGAACTTCCTCTGGACAGTAGATATACGGAATACAATTTTTCTTTTAACCATTAACCCAAGTTGCTAGTTATAAAAAAGCGCCTCTTTTTAAGTACAAAGTCTTAAATTTTGGTGTCTAGCAATACGCAAAAGTATTATTTTGTATCGTATGATACGATTGAGGGGTACTACCTAGCAACTTGCGTTATTAATTTATAATATACCTCTAGGAGTCCTATTTGATTTTTAAACAAAACTGCGAAATAATACGTGAGGGTAGAAAAGTAAAATAAGTAACAAGGTTTACCAACCGAAAAATGGAAAATTCACGCTCGTAGCTTTGCTTCCAAATGCCCTGAACAAAATCCCCCAATCCGATACTTGGTTACAAGCTAAAACATGGGTTCGGCGCAAAGTCTGCCGGGGGAGTATCCCTCCAGCGAGCTTTGCTTTTCTGTGCATTGATTCCTTGATTCTCCCATTTAAAGTGGATGTTTGAATGGTTTATTCGACACACAAATGAGTAATTTTCTACCTTTCACCAAGTAGGTCGTTCGTTCAAAACTCAAATAGGATTCCTATAGTCGGGTTACTTATCAATTCAGTACGTAGTAACGATGGGCGCAATCTCTTCTACAATTTAAGACGATTGCTATGAACAGAGGTGTTCTATACAAGTGGACAGCCTCTTCTCATCATGGCTTAAGAAAAAAATACACAGCAACGATTAAGTTGTCAAGGTAAAAAAATGACTATAGCTGATAAATCTCAGAAACATCAAACTACCACTGATAACTGGCGCTTGACTCCTGGCTACTTGCATGAAGGCTATGCGGATTTTGAATCAGCACATATATTGCTAGGCCGTTTCCTGGCAGATAGAAATTCTCCCAATCCACTAGCAGAAAAAGAAATATTTGCTAAAGACGGCATTTTTGAATGGGGACAAGCCTCGCCTTTGGAAAAAGTCATTAATTCACGAGAGGATTTTGAGTTTTTACTCAAGCATCCCAGTTTATTACGCAAGTCAATCGTCATCATCGAACCGTGGGAACATGTAGGCGTTAACGCTATTGGCGAAGATGTCCGAGCTTCCAAAAATGTTGCCTACATTGCACAGAAAGTTGCTGACATGGACTCAATATTGTTGCCAGCGTGGTCGTGTGGAGTTATAGATCCAGAAATGGTAGTTGAGGCAATTACCTCCGGTTATACAGTGGTGGTGGAAGGAGGCGATCCATCAGTGTACGATCCATCCACTTGGACAAGTCTGGCCTGCCCACGAGAAGATATGTTTGCATTAGTAGAAAAATTACTAATCTCGCGCTCGCCCTCTAGCGCCCCCGCTATCTTCATTTGTGTAGGACACCAGTTGGCTGCTGAATGTCACATCCGATTGATCCGCCGTGCAGTCAAACAAGTTCTGGGTATGACTTCTTTGTCACGCGATCGCACAGGGATTGTACTCAAATCATTACAAGAGGTATGCCGACGCATCGAAGCGATGGGTAGCAAGCTCTCGATCAAAAAGCGTGATGGACGCAAAGTTGCACAGGGTTGGAATGATGACCATTTTGCAGTGACACGCAATGAATTAAAGGAAGTAGGCGAGCGCATCCTACTACCTTATCAGTCTCTTGACGGCGATGCTTTGAATATTCCTTGGGAAATTATCCATGCCCATGATGTCACGGCTGACGCTCATGAAGGTGTGATTGATACGACAATTCAATACGAACGTGAAGTGTCAATCTCAATGTTTCATTCAGATGAAGTCAACGCAGAAGCAGTGCTGTTTGCAAATTGGGCATACCGCAGTATTCATGACGCCATTGTTCCTTATCGGCATATCATCGCTGGAAGCCCTCTCTCATGGCTGATAGAACTTCCCGATTCTGTGGAAATTCTCTGTTCAACAGCAGAAGAGACTGGTGAAATAGTCACAGAATGTTCGGCGACATGCATTAACTACAAAGACTTTGAAACCAAGAAAATTCGCCGCTCATTTACTTGCCAGTTTCATCCAGAACTGATGGCGGATTTGCGTGCAATTGGTAATAGTGAAGCTCCATCATATTCAACTCTAAAGAATGATGATGGTGTTCGTTTGTTTGTTCGACTGCTATATGTGGGAATGCAAGAGTGATGACTCACTCAAGCTTTATGGATTCTATTAAGCTAACCTTGACAAAGAAGGTGATCGCTAGGAAATAAAGCGATTATTCAGAATTGCTATAAAGCTTGTAAGTCAAGCTTTTTTCATTTTTAATTCTGCGTAGCGGTACTAGTGACTAGCATGAGCTTAAAAGCTTGGAGCAAAAAAATATGGCGCTCTTTGCAGCGTGAAAATGTAGACCGCATACTTTTAATTATTAGTATAATTCTTGCAGTCAGTACAATCGGTTTATCATTACTGGAACCGCGTTTATCATTGGTCGATGCTTTCTGGTGGAGCATCGTTACCTTAGCAACTGTTGGCTATGGTGATATTGCGCCTGTCACATTTGGCGGACGATTGATCGCTATCGTCGATATGATTTTTGGGATTGGTGTCTTAGCGATCTTCAGTGCCACGATAGCCAGTATTTTAGTTACTAAAAAGATGAGTCAAATACTAGGTATGAG
>JAQYWP010000104.1 GCA_029379285.1 Rhizonema sp. PD38 | reverse complement strand
GCTTATGTAGCACCTCAAACTGAAACGGAGCGTCTCATTGCAGCTGTTTGGCAACAGAAGCTTCAGGTAGAAAAAGTCGGTATTCATGACAATTTCTTTGATTTAGGAGGTCATTCATTACTTTTAATCCAAATTCATAGCAAATTCCGCGAAATTTTTGAGCAAGAGCTATCAATTATTGACCTTTTTAAATACCCAACTATCAGCTCTTTAGTCAAACTTTTAAGTCAAAAGCAAACTCAAAAACCAACTGGTCTGCAAAATCAAGAAAGGGTTGAAAATCGTAGCGCCAGTCGAGCTTTAATATATCAACAAAATCAACTTAGACAAAAGCATCGAGCGACGAAAAAATAGTGAGTATTTTTCAATGAACGACTTACATTCACCTAATTCGGTTTCTCAGTCAGAAATAGCCATCATCGGTATGTCCGGTCGGTTTCCAGGATCTCCCGACCTAAATACGTTTTGGCAAAATTTGTGTTCTGGGGTAGAATCTATTTCATTTTTCGATCAGGGAGAACTGGAGTCTTCAAGCATTGACCATACTGTGTTCAATAACCCAAACTATGTAAGAGCACGTGCTATCTTGGAAGGCGTAGAACTGTTTGACGCTTCGTTCTTCGGTTTCAGTGCAAGAGAAGCTGAAATTATGGATCCTCAACACCGCCTCTTCTTAGAGTGTGCTCAAGAGGCTCTTGAAAGTGCTGGTTACGATACCGAAACCTACAAGGGTGCGATCGCTGTTTATGCTGGTACGAAGATGAGCACTTATTTTTTGTTCAATCTTTATTCAAACCCAGACTTGTTAGAATCAGTTGGCAGCTTTCAAGCAGTACTTGGAAACGATAAAGACTATCTACCTACATCTACTTCTTACAAGCTAAACCTCAAAGGACCAAGTGTCAATGTTCAAACCGCATGCTCCACTTCCTTGGTTGCTGTCCACCTAGCCTGCCAAAGTTTGCTGAGTGGCGAATGTGATATAGCTTTGGCTGGAGGTGTTTCAGTCATGGTTCCACAAAAGGTTGGTCATTTGTATCAAGAGGAAGGAATTGCTTCGCCCGATGGACACTGTAGAGCCTTTGATGCAAAAGCTATGGGAACAGTTGGCGGTAACGGTGTCGGAATTGTTATCTTAAAGCGGTTGGTAAATGCCCTTGCCGATGGAGATTGTATTCATGCGATTATCAAAGGCTCAGCAATCAATAACGATGGTTCTGTGAAAGTTGGTTATACAGCACCTAGTGTACATGGTCAGGCTATGGTGATTTCAGAAGCTCAGGCCATAGCCGCAATCGAACCCGAGACTGTCACTTATATAGAAGCGCATGGAACTGGAACAGCTTTGGGCGATCCGATTGAAATCGCTGCGCTGACAGAGGCTTTTCGTACCAGAACCGAGGCGAAGGGCTTCTGTGCTATCGGTTCGTTGAAAACCAATGTCGGACATTTGGATGTAGCATCAGGTGTGGCGGGTCTCATCAAGACAGTGTTGGCACTCAAACACAAGTTGTTGCCACCTAGTTTGCATTTTGAAGAACCCAACCCGAAGATAGATTTTACCAGCAGCCCCTTCTACGTCAATACCTCACTGTCGGAGTGGAAAACAAATGGAAATCTTCGTCGAGCCGGGGTCAGTTCTTTTGGGATTGGGGGTACCAATGCACATGTTGTTCTCGAAGAAGCTCCGACAGTAGAAGTTTCTAGTAAATCCAGGTCAAAGCAACTGTTGGTGTTATCCGCCAAAACTGATTCTGCGCTTGATACTGCCACCAAAAACTTGGTCAAACACTTAAAGCAGCATCCGGATCTCAACTTTGCTGATGTGGCTTACACTTATCATATTGGTCGAACAGCTTTCAAGTATAGACGAATGGTTGTTTGTCAAAACCTTGAAGATGCGGCAAATGCGCTTTTAACCTTGGATGCGAAACGAGTTTTTACAAATTTTCAAGAGTCTGGGGAGCCACCTGTCGTGTTTATGTTTTCAGGACAGGGAACGCAGTACGTAAATATGGGTAAAGAACTATATGAGAGTGAGCCGACATTCCGTGAACATGTAAATTTCTGCTCAGAACTGCTAAAACCTCACCTAGGACTAGATTTGCGCCCAATGCTGTACCCCACTGAGGAACAGACTCAAGCCGCTTTGCAGCAACTTCAGCAGACTGCCATGACTCAGCCAGCACTGTTTGTGATCGAGTACGCTCTAGCTAAGTTATGGTTGGAGTGGGGAGTGCGCCCTCAGGCGATGCTTGGTCACAGCATTGGTGAATATGTGGCAGCTTGTCTGAGTGGCGTTTTCTCGCTGGAAGATGCTTTAGCACTGGTGGCTGCACGGGGACGGTTCATGCAGAAACTGCCTGGTGGTAATATGCTCGTTGTTCCCCTAGAAGAGTTAGAGGTACAATCGCTTCTGGGTGATCAACTCTCCCTAGCTACAATTAATGGACCATCTCTTTGCGTCGTTTCGGGTGCCACAGAAGCTGTTGAGCAACTGGAAGACCGCCTCGCTAAACAAGGCATAAACTGTCGCCGTTTGCATACCTCTCATGCGTTTCATTCAGAAATGATGAACCCCGTCTTGGAGCCATTCACTCTTGCAGTGAAAAAAGTCACTCTCAACCCACCGCAAATTCCTTTTGTTTCTAACGTTACGGGCACCTGGATTACAGCAGCAGAAGCAACAGATCCAAAGTACTGGACTAAGCATTTGCGTCAAACAGTGCGATTTGCAGACGGGCTACACGAGTTGTTTAAACAACCAGAGCGGATTTTGTTGGAGGTAGGTTCTGGACGAACGTTGAGTACTTTAGCCCAGCAGCATCCAGACAAACCTGCTTGCCAGATCGTGCTGAGTTCGTTACGCCATCCGCATGAGCAACGGTCAGATGTAGAGTTTTTGCTCACTACATTGGGCAAGCTCTGGCTTTCGGGCATACAGGTCGATTGGTCTGGATTTTATGTCCATGAGCGGCGTCATCGCCTCCCTTTGCCAACGTATCCCTTTGAGCGCCAGCGTTACTGGATTGAATCCCAAAAACAATCAGAAAATGGTTCTGGATCTAGTGTGTCACTGGACAAAAAGTCAGACATCGCCGACTGGTTTTACCTACCTTTCTGGAAGCAATCTGTGCCCCCAGCTCTGCTTGGACATGGAGATTTGGCGAAGCGGAAGTCATGCTGGTTGGTGTTTGTTGATGAGTGCGGTTTGGGTTACCAAATTGTAAAACGACTGAAACAAGAAGGCCAGGATGTGACTACCGTAATGGTAGGAGAGCAGTTTATTAAGCACCAAGATAATTTATATACAATTAATCCTCAGCATTGTGATGACTACGACGCTTTGCTCAAGGAACTTAGCACATTAGGCAAAACTCCAAAAACAATTGTACATTTGTGGAGTGTTACATCGAATACTTATACCGAAACAGAAATCGAGTTCTTTAAAAAGTCTCAATACTTAGGCTTTTACAGTCTGCTATTTCTGACACAGGCAATTGGAAAACAAAATCTGACAGAACCTCTTAAAATTGAGGTTGTGTCAAACAATATGCAAGAAGTCACTTGCGTTGAGACAATCTTTCCAGAAAAAGCCACTCTGCTAGGACCTTGTAAAGTTATTCCACAGGAATATCCTTACATCACCTGCAAAAGCATTGATATTGTTATCTCTAATTCGGAAACCTGGGATGATCAGAAGTTAGTGTATTATATTGTATCAGAACTCGCTGCAAAATCATCTGAAACAATTGTGGCCTACCGTGGCAGTCATAGATGGGTGCAAACTTTTGAGCCAGTCCGCTTGGAAGAACCTGTCGAAGAAACACCAAGGTTGCGAAATAAGGGAGTATACCTAATCACAGGTGGCTTGGGAGGCATTGGTCTTGTACTTGCAGAGTACTTGGCACAGAGTGTGCAGGCAAGATTGATATTGATAAGGCGTTCGGCTTTTCCTGAAAGAGACGAATGGGAAAAATGGTTGGCCACTCATGATGCTCAGGATGAGGTAAGCTGCAAGATACGGAAATTACAAGAACTCGAGAAGCTGGGTGCAGAGGTTCTGGTAAAGAGCGCGGATGTTGCTAATCTCGAACAGATGCGCTCAGTAATGACTCAGGGTTACGAGTGCTTTGGCGAAATTCATGGTGTCATTCACGCAGCAGGAATTGCAGGTGGAGGCATTATTCAACTCAAAACGCTAGAAACAGCAGAAAGTGTGTGTGTCCCCAAGGTGAGAGGAACACAAGTGCTGGATTTCATTTTCAAAAATGTGAAGCTGGATTTCTTTGTGCTTTGTTCATCGCTTAATTCAATCCTCGGTGGATTTGGTCAGGTAGACTATTGCGCGGCAAATTGCTTTCTTGATGCTTTTGCTCACTGTAATACTTCCAGAAATGGCACTTTTACTGTATCTATTAACTGGGATGCTTGGCAAGAGGTCGGCATGGCAGTTAATACAGCCGTGCTACTTGACCTTAAAGAGTCCGGAGAAAACAGCTTGAATAAAGGAATTTTATCCAAAGAGGGCACGGATGCTTTTAGCAGGATTACGTATAATTCTCTAGCTCAGGTTGTTGTCTCAACGCAAGATCTCCAGACCAAAATTGAGCAAAACAATGCTGTCGCAGTATCAACGGCTCTGGAAAAGTTAGTACAGACTCGTTTATCCAAATCAAAACACCCAAGACCGAATTTGCATAATGCCTATGCTGTTCCTCGGAATGAGACTGAGCAAACTATTGCCCTCATTTGGCAAGAACTTTTCGGGCTTGAACAAGTAGGTATTTACGACAACTTCTTTGAGTTAGGGGGAAATTCTCTATTGGCCATCCAGATCCTCTCTAGGTTGCGTGATGTTTTCCAAGTACAAATTAACTTACACAGCTTTTTTGAAACCCAAACTCTGGCAGACTTGGCAGATGTAATTGAACAACTCCATGCTCAGCAGGATGAGGAAAAGAAAATGCAAATTTTAATGAGGCTACAGCATCTCTCGGAAGAGGAGGTAGATGCAGAAATCCAAAAAAGAATCTTAAGTCTAAAAGAATTAGGGGGAGATGATGAATGATTTGTCTAAACAGATAGATGCTCTTTCTCCGAAAAAGCGAACACTCTTTGAATTGCTGCTAAAAGAAAAAAACGAAAGCGTTCTGCGATCGCAAACAATACCTCGACGACAAGAAAACAACTTTGTACCCCTGTCTTTTGCCCAGCGTAGGCTATGGTTCCTTGACCAGTTGCAACCGAATAGCTTCGTCTACAATTTACCTAGTGCTGTTCACTTGAAGGGCTGGCTCAATGTCAGTGTATTCTCGCAGAGCCTCAACGAAATTGTACAGCGTCACGAAATGTTACGGACAACCTTTACTACCGTAGTAGGTCAACTTGTCCAGGCGATCGCCCCAACTCTGACTTTTACCTTTCCGGTGGTGAATCTACAGGAGTTATCTGAGCTTGAGCGGGAAACTGAGGTTCAGCGGTTGACTGTCGCAGAGGCACAGCGACCTTTCAATCTGACACAAGGACCATTATTGCGAGCCACTCTGCTGCAACTGGACGAGGCAGAGTATATTGTGCTGCTCACGATACACCACATTGTCTCTGATGGCTGGTCGATAGGCTTATTCATTCAAGAACTAGCAGCAGTATACGAAGCTTTTTTTGCTGGAAAGCCGTCACCACTTCCAGAACTCTCCATCCAATATGCTGACTTTGCTGTCTGGCAGCAGCAGTGGTTGACTGGGGAAGTTTTAGAAGCTCAGCTCAACTACTGGAAGCAACAGTTAGCTGGTGCGCCACCTTTGTTAGAACTGCCCACAGATCGACCGCGTCCCCCAGTTGAAACTTTCCAAGGTAGCAGTTTGTTTTTTCAGATCAATCCTAATCTAACTGAAAAACTCAACGTCTTGAGTCAAAACTCAGGGGCTACATTATTTATGACCCTACAGGCAGCTTTTGCAATTTTACTCTCCCATTACAGTGGACAGGAGGATATTCTTATCGGCTCCCCAGTTGCTAACCGCAATCGCCGTGAGATAGAAGCTCTAATTGGCTTTTTTGTCAATACCTTAGTACTGCGTACTAACTGTAAAGGAAATCCCACTTTTAAAGAGCTACTCAATCATGTACGGGAAATGGCATTGGGAGCATATGCTCATCAAGATTTGCCTTTTGAAATGTTGGTAGAGGAACTGCAACCACAGCGTTCTTTGAGTCACACACCACTGTTTCAAGTGATGTTTGTGCTTCAGAATACACCAATGTCAGCATTAGAATTGCCTGGTTTGATTTTAAGCCCCTTATTAAATGAGAGTCGCACTGCTAAGTATGATTTGACTCTGTCCATGACAGAAACAGCACAGGGTCTAGTTGGCAATCTAGAGTACAATACTGATTTATTTGATCCAAGCACTATCAGCCGGATGGCAGGGCATTTGCAAACATTGCTCTGTGGGATCGTTGCTAATCCACAGCAGCGTCTGTCGGAGTTACCATTGTTGACTCAAGCGGAGAAGATGCTGCAAGCAGAGTGGAATGATACTCTTGTAGACTATCCCCAGGATAAATGTATCCATGATTTATTTGAAGAGCAGGTGGCGCGTACCCCCGATGCAGTAGCGGTTGTTTTTGAAGACCAACAACTGACGTACCAGCAGTTAAATGGTCGTGCTAATCAGTTAGCCCATTACTTGCGCTCATTGGGAGTGTCTGCGGATGTGCTGGTGGGGATATGTTTGGAGCGATCGCTCGAAATGGTAGTGGGACTGTTGGGAATTCTCAAGGCGGGTGGGGCTTATGTACCTCTCGATCCAGAGTATCCCCAAAAACGTTTAGCATTTATACTAGAAGATGCTCAAGTACCAGTGCTGTTGACTCAAGAGCAGCTGATGAAGGGAATGCCCCAACACCAAGGCAAAGTCGTTTGTTTAGATACCGACTGGTTTCTTATTGCACAACAAAGCCAAGTAAATTTATTGTGTAAGGTAACGACTGACAACCTGGCTTATGTCATCTATACCTCTGGCTCAACTGGCAGACCAAAGGGTGTGATGATCAAACACCAGAACACGGTTGCTATGTTGGATTGGGCAAAACAAATCTTTGCAGATGAAGCTTTGCTTGGAGTTTTGGCATCAACTTCGATTTGTTTCGACCTTTCAGTTTTCGAGATATTTGTTCCTTTAAACTGCGGTGGCAAGGTGATTTTAGTCGAGAATGCATTACATTTACCCACTTTAAGAGCAGCCAAGAACGTAACTCTAATCAACACGGTTCCCAGTTTAATTGCAGAGTTACTAAAAACTGAGAGCATTCCAACTTCAGTACACACAATTAATATAGCTGGTGAACCACTCCAAAACAAACTTGTACAGCAACTTTATCAGTGGGAGAATATACAGCAGGTTTTCAATCTGTACGGACCTTCTGAAGATACAACTTATTCAACATTTGCCAGGATAAACAAAGGTGCCTGCAATCGAGCGCCGATTGGTCGTCCTATTAACAATACCCAAGTTTATTTATTAGATAAAGATTTACAACCAGTTCCTATTGGTATACCAGGTGAACTATATATAGGTGGAGATGGACTAGCACGTGGCTATTTAAACCATCCTGAACTGACAGCAGAAAAATTCATTCCCAATCCTTTTAGCAACAAGCCCAATACTTGCCTATATAGGTCTGGAGACTTAGCCCGTTACTTGCCTAATGGTGAGATCGAATACTTAAGACGTATTGACCATCAGGTGAAGATTCGTGGTTTTCGCATTGAGCTTGGAGAAATTGAGGCGGCGCTAGCTCAACACGCGGCTGTGCGGGAAACTGTGGTGCTAGCCCAAGAATCCGAACAAGGTGATAAGCGGTTGGTAGCTTATGTTGTCAACAGCAACGAGCAAACATCTACGATCAGTGAATTACGGAGTTTCTTAAAGCAGCACTTGCCTGAATATATGATACCGACAGTCTTTGTGTTTCTTTTGACTTTGCCATTGACACCCAATCGCAAGATAGACCGCAGCGCTCTACCTGCACTGGAGACTTTTGGTAAGAGTCTAGAAGTTGACTCCCTTCCACCTCGCGACAGCTTGGAACTACAACTGGTGCATATTTGGGAAGAAGTTCTGAATGTTCACCCTATCGGAGTACGAGACAACTTCTTTGACCTAGGCGGTCATTCCTTTTTAGCCATAACCCTGATGGCTAGAATTCAAGAGAAGTTTGGAAAAAATTTACCCTTAGCAACACTCTTGCAAAACGCGACTGTTGAACATTTGGCAAGTATTCTGCGAAAGCATTCAGATTCGTTCTCCTGGTCTACCCTGATACCTATTCAGCCAAGTGGTTCTAAGCGACCTTTATTTTGCATTTATCCAGATGGTGGTACAATTTTGTGGTACATGTATCTAATGCGTCATCTCAGTTCAGAACAACCTTTTTATGGGCTGCAATCACTGTCTGTTGATCAGGAACATAAGTTTCACACTCAGATTGAAGACATAGCGGCTCATTACATCGAAGCGATACAAACTGTTCAGCTGCAAGGTCCCTACCAGCTTGTAGGCTGGAGTTTTGGCGGTCTGGTAGCCTTCGAGATAGCCCAACAGTTCCAAGAGCAAAATCAGCAGGTATCGTTTTTGGGATTGCTGGATGTCTCTGCTGTACATATGGCTTCTGAAGAATTCCAAGAACTAGACGACGCAGCTTTTTTAGTAAAAGAATACAATGATATTCCCCTGTCATTGGAGTACTTGCAGCAACTTGAACCAGATGAGAGGCGATTTTATATAATAGAGCAATTCAGGCAACTTAACCTGATACCTCCAGATTTTGGACGAGATCAAACACAACGTCTACTAAAGATTGTAGAAAGCCAATACCGAGCTATAAATAGCTACAGACCTCAAACATATCCAGGAAAGATCATCCTCTTCCAAGCCAGTGAGGGAGCAGCAATAAGTTCCCAGGACTCAACTCTGGGCTGGGGAGAGTTAGCTACTGAAGGAGTGGAGATTCACTGGGTTTCTGGGAACCACCGCACTATGCTTCAGGAACCTCATGTTCAGGTACTCGCTAAACAGCTGCGTGCTTGCCTTGAGAAGTTGCAGGCAAACGATGGAGGAAAATGAGATGGTCTCATATGGCAATTGGCTACGACCAGTGAACGAGAGTCTGCTACGCGCGTATAGTAGGGGAGTTAGGTTTAGGTCTTGCCGATTATCTATAGCGGTTAAAGGTTAAGACCAACACACTCTGGTAAAATTTGACCAGAGTATTTGAAATGAATTGTGCAAACACCAGCCCTTAGTTAACTTGACAATAGCCATATCTTCAATGGTTATGAGTTCTCTTGAACTTGGCTCGATAACGATTGCGCCACATGAAAATGCCAGTGATTAACAATGCGGAAGGGACAAGACCGATGAGCACATACAAACATCGCATCCCCAAACCTCCATAAGCACCGTTATGCAGATAGATCAGTAAATTATTAATTTGTGTCGCTAGGGGTGCTTTCAAAGCATTATCCACCTGCAACACTTTTCCACTATACTGATCGATGTAAACTTTACTGAGACCATACAAGTCAATGTCTTGAGGTAACTTTTTATATACCTCAAACACCCCATTTGCCTCATGAGGCAACATAACCACGGTGTTTTTTCCTTCTTGTAAGGTGGTATCTGCTCTATGCAGGATCTGAGTCACCTGTAGAGGGGGTTGACCTGCTACGAGTGTTGAGACAGGAGATGTTGGTTTAGGTGTGTGAGTTAACCAATAAGTGGCGCTTTCAAACTCGCTTCTGAAGACCATCGCTGCTCCAGTTGAAGCAATCACCAGCAGGAATGCTGCTGCTAAGAAACCTACCACTTTGTGAAAATCGTAGGTGAGTAGGGGCGCAGGAGCTTTCCAGCGAATCCAAAAGCCTCCGATGAAGTTACGCCATCCAGGCCAAACAACCAGCCCACTGACTACTAGTATCAAGAGCAACAAACCACAAACTCCAACGAACTTGTAACCCACTTGTTCACCCATCAGCATATGGATGTGGATATACAAAATGAAGGTCATCAGAGTATGCCCCCATTGCTGTGAACCCAGAATAGCTCCGGTGTAGGGATTAAGGTAAACATCAGTCCACTCGCCCCTAGGAGACTTCAACGCCACCGTGTAGACTTCTTTAGAAGTGCGAGGTAAAATGATGGAATGAAGTTCCATATCGGAAAAGGTCGAGCGGACGGTATTCAACACAACTTCTGGTGAAAGACGTTCGCCTTGGGGGACTACTTGCATCATTTGAGGATTCAGCAAGCTCTTAATCTCTTGAGAGAAGACCAAGCTGCTACCTGTTAAGCCAATCACTAAAAGCACGAGACCGAGCAGAATCGCGATAGAGCGATGAATGGTCAATGCCAGGGTTCGTAATTTCATTATCAAGCTCTCCTTGAAATTCTATATTCTGGTCTCTAAACTCTTTCAAATCAGAACTGAACAGATACTGTTCCCAGCAGTGTTAATGGCGCTCTAGGATACGGACCATCAGAGCCGACTTCAAAATATTTAACACTAAAAAGATTTTTGATGTTAAGAGCAAATTTGTAATTATTACGTCGATAGAAGATAGCAGCATCAGTTCTGACATAGGAGGGAAGTTTAAAGCTATTGGGTAGTTGTACTTCTCTGTCTCCTGCATAATATAATCCGGCTCCAAAACCCAACCCCTGCAAATTGCCTTTCTGAATTTCATAAGTTGTCCACAAACTGGCGCTATTGTGCGGTATACTTACTAATTGATCGCCAACGTGAATTGTGCTGTCTTTAGTAACGAAAGCATCTGTGTAAGCGTAGGTGGCAATAATTTTCCATCCTGGCAATATTTGACCAGCAACGTCGAGTTCAATACCACGACTTCTCTGTTCGCCAGTCTGAATGCTAAATTGTGAATCAACTGGGTCTGTTATGAGCACATTCTGGCGCGTCAACTGGTAGAATGCCAAATTTGCTGAGACTTGGTTGTTGAGGAATTCCTGTTTCACCCCAACCTCAAATTGCTCTGCAGTTTCCGGTTTGAACTGTTCATCAGTCCGACTTCTGCTAAAGTACTGGGGATTGAAAGAGTTCGACCAGCTAAAATAGAGGGATGTCGTCTCCCTTGGTTGATAAACAATACCTACTCGTGGCGAGAAATGACTGTTCGATTGCTCATTTCTCGCTTGGTTAGTAAGGGGATTAAAATTGCTTGAATTATTTAAGTCAAAGCGACCACCAGCAAGAAGTTTGAGATTGGGAAGGAGCGAGATGAAATCCTGAAAGTAGATTCCAAGATTGTCTGCGCCATACCTACTAGCGTAACTTGGTGTGAACGCTCCAATCTTCGCATCATATATTGGGTTAAAGATATCAATCGGACCTACTGATGCTCGAAGAAAAGCAAAGCTATATTTGTAACGAGCAAGTTCCACTCCTAGCAAGACATTGTGGCTTAAGGGTCCGGTGTTAAACTTGCCGAAGATTTCATTTTGCAAAGTATAGTTTTCCTGTTCTTCATTGGGTGACTTACTCGCAGAGCGGTCAAGCGTTCGTCGGTCATTCTCTAGGGAGTTATAAAATATTCCCCGGTTATTCCCACCAACTAAAAGTGCGTTAAACCCCTGCCGAAAGCGCCAGTTATCACTGAATTCATGCTCAAAGTTGTAAGTAATCGAAGTTGAGTGAAGGTCTTGATAACTAAAACCTGGTACCCCTAAAAATCTATTAATAGGAAGTCTTAGGACTTCAGGCTCAGACGGAAATCCAAAATCAGCGACATGTTGGTAGCGTTGATACTCAAATTCAGCAGTCAGTTTGGTTCGCGGATCTATTTGCCATGTCAATGCTGGTGCGACAAAGATATTTTCGTCGTGATTGAAATCGCGGAAACCGTCTGCATTTTCATAAGCGAGATTGAGGCGATACAATAGAGAATTATTAGATGTAAGCGGTCCGGTCAAATCAATTGTCGGACGGTAGAAGTTATAACTGCCGATAGTCAGGTTCGCTTCATAACGTGGCTCCGGTAAAGGCTTTTTCGTGACTGTGTTGACAACTCCACCCACGCCAAAGGCGCCGCCACCATAAAGGACTGAGCCAGGACCTTTGAGAAACTCGACTCGCTCGACATTCGCAACATCACGAGGACTATCAAAACCGAAATCTCGAAATCCATTGCGGAAATTTTCGGTAAATTGCGAAAATCCGCGAATATACAAATTACCGATTGCGGATAAGCCGCCGTAACCTGGTGATCCCTGAACACCACTAACATTGTCGGTGAGTTCGTCGAAACGCACCACCTGTCGGTCCTCAATCACCTGGCGCGGGATCACTTGAATCGATTGTGGAATATTGCTTAGGGGAACTTCTATCTTCGTTGCAGTGCTTGCAGTGGGTGGGTTGTAGCTGCCTTCTGGTTCACCTGTCACCACCAGTTCAATCGGTTCAGAGCCAGAAGCCGATGGTTTTGTTGGTGGTGTTCCACTACTTGGCTTGTTAATCCCAGGCTTTTGTGGTTGCTGCTGTTGCTGAGTAGAAGATACCGCATTTGTAAAGGCGAAAATTAGACCAGAATTGCTGTCAAACAACTTGAGCGTTGGTAAACCTGCTTCGCCCATCACTGTCACCAAGATACTATTAGCATTCTGATTCGTCACCGTTACCGCCGTGATTCCAGCAGTTGGGTTGTTGGAACGGAAGAAACTACCACTTTTGGAATGCAGTTGAGCGTTAGAAATTATTGCAGTAAAGGTGTTTCCCTCAATCTTTGTTGTGGTTTGCAGCTTATCAGATGTAGGAGTTTCTAATATCACTTCCAGACCATTCGCAGTTGGTGAAAGGCGCACCCCTGTCACTTGTATAACTTGATTCTGTTTATTCTCCTGCGCTACCCAGTCCTTGACACTGGTATAAGGGTGCTGAATGTCACTCAGTTGAGGAATATCTGTAATGAATTCTTTTCTATTTGTTACCTCTTTAAGTTGTACCGCACTCTGTTTCATAACATCAGCACGCACTGGAGAAACCACTAGGACTGATACAGCTGCAAACAGCCATATCCCAGTGGATAATTTCTGTTGTTTCACTCTACTTCCTCACAACTAAATAGCAACTTACACTCATCACGCGCTCTTGAAAAAACAGTGATTAATACCCTGACTTTCTCTGCAATGGGGATTCTAGAGTCTTGAGAATTACAGTTCTCTTAAAAATAAAAGTCGTTACGACTGTTGTTTCTGGTTTGCAAGGGAAACCTTAGCTGTTTTAACCTAAGACACAATCGAGGCATTACCACCGCCATTTGACAGTGATTAATCGCTTACGAAGGCATTGCTCATAACAAGTATTCCTAATGGGGGTTAAGTCGTTGACGCACACCTGCTTCAAGTCCCCCGATCTCAATTGATTGGCAGTTGAGTGAAGGCTCTCCCTTTGTATACATCAATCATCTTCGAGTTGCAGAAAAGCAATTATTATCATCTACAATGCAGCTATTTAAGTCAAACGACAAGATGTCAAACTTAACTTTACTTAATATCAGTAGACCGAAAACTTTTGCGATGCCCTTGGCCACGGCTTAAGCCGTATCGCCTTGAAAAACAGATTTAAAAGCAGAATGCTGTTCTGCTCCTGTGCAGTTAACCGTCTTACCCAACAAAATCCGCCATTTGGCTTCACTTCAAGCGCTATCAGGACAG
>JAQYWP010000862.1 GCA_029379285.1 Rhizonema sp. PD38 | reverse complement strand
GTATTAATGTTTTCTCCAGCACTCAGCGTTATCCCTCCCCCATTACCTGCTGTCCCTGAGTCGGAGTTGGAGCCGGAGCTTAAATTTTCTGTATTAATATTAGCTCCAGCACTCAGTGTTATTGCTCCCCCATTCCCGGCCGTACCTGAGCCGGAGGCGTTGGAGTAAGACAACAAATTGCTAGTCAAGATGCTACCATTAGCAGCGTTTAAGGTAATTGCACCCCCATTGGCGTCAATTTTACGTTGTTGAAGAGTATAGGCATCTTCTTTTTGCCCATTAGTACTAATTAGCTGGGTTTTAATATCCCCCTTACCTGCTTCAATGTTGACAGTTCCCCCGACTCGATTAAACGGTTGTAGAACAACATCTCCATTCAAAGTAATTCCCGGTGGGACATTTCCGCTATTAGATGCAGATACAATGCCTAATGTATTATCTCCGTAAACCAGGGTGTTTTGTCCTGAGCGCAGTATTACAGCAGTTTGAGATCAAACCCGCCACAACAATAAATCGTAAAATGAATTCTGGTAGTGATTTTGATGATTTTCGTTTGTGGCACGTTTGATTGCAATTTGCTGTAATGCTGAACTGTTGCTCAAGGAAGAGGTATCTAGCCCATCAAGTAACCCAGTACCTGGTTGTGTGATATTTATCTCGCCTCCAAAGCGAATATTTCCTTTTGCTTCAACTAACAGCGATGCGCCTCTATAGTTGGCTGCTATATCTACATCCCCCAGCGCGCTGAGAATTGGAGTATTCTCCGCATTAATATTTGTTAAGTTACCAGATACACTACCAATATTGAGGTTTCTTCCAGAACTTAGCCGTCCAGACAACTCTAGATTATCAGCCACGAGTGTCAAATCAAGCTTTGATGCTAAATTCCCTGTACTTGTAATAGCAGCGAATGGTTGCGATGATCCATACTGCAATCCTGGAGTTATGCTAATTGTCAGCAATGGTGGTACATTGGGATTAGTAGCGCTAAACTCAGTACCATTAGAAAATTTGAAACTACTTGCTGTGGTTGCGAGAAAAGAACCACCAACATTTAAACTAGCATTTTTACCAAAAATAATCCCATTTGGGTTGAGAAAGAACAAGTTAGCTGTACCCAACGCTTTAATTAACCCATCAATGTTAGAAACCTCGCCACCCGTTACCCTACTGAAGATGTTCTGAATGTCAGCAGCATTATTAAAAGAAGCTGTATTCCCAGTTGGTACTGAAAATTGTTGAAAGCTGTGGAACAGATTGCGTCCGGCTGTAGTTCCACCTGTGATATTGAAGGTGTTGCCATTTACTGTAACCGTGGAATTATTTGGTAGAGTAGCATCTGGTGTAATTTGGGCAACAGCACAATTTGCCCCCAGAGCGATCGCACCCCCCACCGCAACCCCCAAAAACCAACGAGTAGTCATCCCAGACATAGCACCCCCAAAGCTGCGTAACAACTGCGCTCTTTTCTCAGTAAACCACAAAAAACTCTAGCAGCAGTTGTAACTGGGTGATGTGGTGACAACTTTACCTTTTTCACTATTCACTGCAAGATGAGCTGGGATAACGCTGCTCGTCTATGTATTAGATTGATGCTCCTGTACTCTTGCAGTCTTTTTGTGTGAATTCTCGGCTCTCCATATATTACACGGATTTTCCGTCTTCCCTCTGTCCGTGTAATATACAGTTGAACTCCCAACGCTTTTTCCAAGTATTACACGGGAACACCACCATCAGATCCACAATCACCTTCAAGCCTTACACAGTAAGGTATTAATTCCTCTTACCCTTCAAAGATAAGCGAACGTACATTCACAGGAATGGCTCTGGGAGAAGAAGCTTACCCTAATTGCTGTAACAAGAAAACTAGAATTAATGGTTTTTCATGAAGGTTACTTTTTGTGGTTTCGTTGAGTTGAGTGTTTGTACTAAACTGAGGGGTAGTGGTTGCTTGCTAATAGTACTGACATATCCTGCACTGAGGTAGGGAAGGTAACTTGCTTGCTGAGCAACGTATGTTTGAAAGAAGGCAACACTCAAAGCTTCGACATAGCGTTGTGCTAGGGCAGGATTTGGACCGATAACTTGTGGAGGAACTGGTATAGCACCTTGTGGTGTTTGTGGTGATTCTGCAATTGTCGAGAAGTGAGTACCGCCGGTAATTAATGCTAAATATTTATTTCGAGTGGTTAACCAGGTAAAAGGTTGAATCTGTTCTGGTAAAGATGGAGCAACGGTATCGGCACTGCCAGAGACAATCATGACCGGGATTTTAATTTGGCTGAGACTGGCTTGCCCCATAATACTGCTATCAAGTGGATTAATGGCGATCGCCGCCTTGATTCGCGGATCGGCTAAATTATATGTCTTCTGTGGTAACTTTTCAGCTAAGCACTGAAGAAGTAGCGAAAGATTGAATGAGTTCTCTGCTTTTGGGCAGTTTTTTTGGAGTTGCTTAAAGTCAATCGTTGCTCCTGCTAACGCTAAAGCAGTATAACCGCCAAAAGATTGTCCGACTACGCCAACTTGTTGCATATTTAAGTGCCCCTTAAATTCTGCATCTGACTGGGATAGACGATTAAGTTCATCCAGTAGATACTTGACATCTAACGGTCTGTCAAGAAATTCTCGTGGTTTGGTAACTTGATCCGCTCTGCCTGATAATAATGCTTGTAACTGTCGTGCATCGCTACCTGGATGTTCTGGAACCGCAACAACAAAGCCATAGGAAGCAAGTTGTTCAGCTAGATAAGCAAAACTTGTGCGATCCGAACCAAGTCCGTGGGAAATGACAATCACCGGACGAGAACCTGGGGCTTGCGGTAGGTAAATGTCAGCAGGAAACTTGCGCTGACGTGATATATCGGAAAGAGCGATGGTTCGCTTTGAAAAGCGTATTCCTCCCGGTTGGGATAAGCGTTTCCCTAATAAAACGTCAGTTAACGTAGGAGTCGTGGTTGCCTCTAGGCTGGACTGTTGATTAATAGCTGCAACTGCCTGTTGAGTCTGATTCACCAATTCCTTGAGATTATTTGCAATCTCTAAGCTACGACCTAAATCAATCGAAATCGCATCTGAGGGGAACTTGCGAAGCACATTTAATAAAGTGAAGCCTTTTGGGTCAGCTGCGGCTAAAATAAGTGATGCGCGAATCGCATAAAATCCACTCAAGCCAGATTCCTGCTGAATAACTTTCCCTAAACTTGATAACAATCTCTCGCCAATGGATGTATAAAGAAACTGCGAAACCTGTACAACATTCAGGGGGATGGGAGTCAGCAAAACCTGTCTTAGCTGAGTGAGTTGGTTCTTGTTTGCTCGTTTAACATAGTCAGACAATTCACTATCCACTTTGCCTGTCTTGGCATAAGTTTCTAGAGAGTCAATGGGGATAGATCTCTCTAAAATTCCATAAGAAAAGTCTAACCGCTTTGCACCCAGTACAGGACGGGCGAGTAAAATAGGGAGTACTAGCCCAATACTGAAAGACCGCAACGCTCTTTTTATCCTGATTGACTGCAATACAGAAAATCTAGCGGCAGATGAAACAGACGAGCAATTCATAGATATCTCCCAGCACTTTTTTTAAACTTCAGTAAAAATACTGTTTTATCTCAAGTTAAGCTAATGACTTAATAAATTAAGTGGCTCTTAACTGAGCTTTAGCGCTAAAGCGCAACTACGAACTTAATACAATACAGACGCCCCTGTATAACAATTCTATCTAATTCCTTTTAGATTCAGTGCTTACAACGCTAATTATGTCACATATAAGAGTACGTGTATGCGGTGGTCCACACTCTCATCTGCTTCTCAGTGCAGCATAGCTAATCGCAAACTAACAGAAATCATAAAAGGAAACTCTTTAAGTAAAACCCTTGCCCAGAAAGGATTACAGATTAATCTCTGCCGAAAGTGATAAAAGAGGTTTAATCATCAGAAAATAATGATTCCAAATCTCGACAACCGCTTGCTACACGAGTTACATTAATTCCATCTTCCAGAAGGTTGTAAAACACAATATAATTATCTTTCTTTGAAGTCTGGACTTAACCCCATCGCTGGGGAGGCTTAACCACTTACATGTGACGTACTAGGGGACTTCCAAATAAAAAAATAATCAATCTGTAAGGGGGGGCAGGGAGCCTGACAAGGGTAGGTTTTTTACATATTGATTATAATAGGGATAGAC
>JAQYWP010000861.1 GCA_029379285.1 Rhizonema sp. PD38 | reverse complement strand
ATATTAATTGCTTGAGTTAATATTTTTGCAATTTTATTTTGAGTGTTCGCTTCTATCAAATTTGCATTCAAATGCGACGTTAAGTTAAGCAAAATTTCTAGTTTATAATCTGGACGCTTAATCGTTTCTACTACGTTTGATATCAGAGCTAGTTGCTCGCTTTGTTGTTCTCCATTTTCATCTTTTCTTAGATTGGAAAATACATCGAAAATAATATTTCGTTTAAAATTATCTTCCTTGACTTCTTCTGCTATTAAAATTGCTTGTTTCAGTGCATCTGAAGTTGCTAATTTGGCTAGGTTACTAGCTAATAAGCTTAATGCTTCTGACTGTGATTGTTCGGTTTCAATAATTTGTACTACTGTTAGCAGCCATTGCAATACCTCCTTATCTTCAATCTGAGCGAATGGCAATGCCAATTTACTCAGCGCATTTCTTCTAAGTGTAGGGTGTTCAATTGCTTCAGCTAGCGTTAGAAGGCGATAAAGCAACTCGCTACTCTTTTGCTTTTTTGCTACTTGTACTACTAGTGGAGCTAATTTACCAATAGCTTTAACCTGATCGCTAGCTGAAAGTTTCTCTAAGTGATTTATAACGTTTTCTCTTTCATTTAGAAGCAAATCAGACGCCCAGTTGATGATTTGCTTTGCGAAGATTTCTGAACGATACTCTTCGTCTACAATTTCAATTACTTTTACTTCCCAGCCCAAATATCCCGAATGTGAATACTTTGGTTTCTGGTTAAAGCGCCTAGAATATCTCGAATCCTGGTTAAATTGCTCTGAAAACTCGGTATAAGTTAAACTCTCAATGGTCCGCCCCACAATCTCCGCTATTAGTTTTTCATGTCGGCTTTTTTCAATTTTCTTATTTTCATCAAAAAATTTGGGTGTAAAACGCAGGTTTTTAGGTGCTGTCCAGTATTCTAATTTAGAAGGAATTCCAACAAGATTATATTGTGCTTGGCGAGGTACTCCAAAGAACTCTGTTCTCAATAGATCAATGATTTGGCATACACCTTCGACATTTCCAGCTTCTGCTAAAGCTAGCCCAATTTTGCTCATCATGATATCTTGTGGAACATCATCATCAATTTCGACTGCTTCATTAAGCAATCGAAACACGCATCCATGATCTCCTACTTGAGCAACGGCTGTTCCAATCTCGCTTAACATTAAGGCTTTATTTGTTGGTTTTGATTTTTGAACTTTACGCTCTAGTTCTAATGCTTCATCAATTAATTTAATAGCTCTTTCTTTTTCACTAGCTTGAGTCATTGCTAAAGACAACGATGTTAATGCATATACCTTGTATAATATAGAGAACACTTCATGATCTTCATATACACCTTCGCAAAGTTCATTTAAACTTTGGAAGCTTTGTATTATCGGTGTTAAATCATTATCATCTTCTTGCTCCTCAATAATTTCTTTTTTAGAGATTTGAAAACAATCAATTATTTCCCGAATCCGATTTAGGCTCTCAACATCTCCCAGTTTTGCGAGTGCTAACGAAATTGGACGGATTGCAAGGATCTTGTAATCAACTCGTTCAATTTGTTCTACTATAGCTAGCACCTGACGAAGTTTTTGATTGTCTCCTACCTGAGCTAGAGCTAAACTAACGTCACTTAGTGCCTGTACTTTAGAGATTACTTGTTCAATTTGCTCCGCAGCGTTGAATGCCAGATTGAGGGCATCTACATCACCAACCTGAGCTAGTGCTTTGGCGATTCCACTTAGTGACTTCGCTCGATATTCTTCATCGGTAATTGCGATCGCGGCTTCTAACACTCGATGCAGTTCCTCTCGGTTATCAATCTGAGCTAAAGCTGTTGCTACTTCAGCAAGCATCTCTGCCTTTTGTACCTCATCTTGGATTGTCTCTGCTACTTGTAATGCCTTTGTCAAGCCGTCCTTTGCTATTTCAGCAAGCATCTGTTGTGCTTCATTTTGGGTTGTCTCTGCTTTTTGTACTGCTCCCATTGCTACTTCACTAATTTGAAGCCAAGCGCGGCTTCTTTGTACTGCGTCTGGTACTAAAGCGGCAAATCCTTGAGCTTTCCTAAGTTCTCCTACCCGAACTAACGCTCCTATAACTTCTGGTGGAACATTAGTTGCCAATGTTCCCAATGTGGCATAAACCAGACTATTACGGAATTGCTGAACGATATTAGGAGGATTTTCAGCTTGAGATATATCAATTGCTAGTTTCACATCCTCAGCAAAAAATTGATGGGAATCAAATCGCGCTAGCTTCGCCCACATTAAGGATTTGCAAATCAGATTATATAAGTTCTGGCGATATTTAGATACTTCTTCCTGTTGCTCATTTTTACTTACAGCAATGTCAACTTGTGCATACAGGTGTTTTGATAAATGGAGTAAACCGTAGTTATCGGCACTATTCCAATCTAAGTTATCCCAAGATTCTGCATCATTATAATAGTGTTCAATAATTCTTTGATGTTCTTCCTGAGGATCGCACCAAAAATCATGATTGTGCTTTTTATCAAGTAGATACTCCAGTAGAGATTGGTGAAAGATGGCATAAAATATTTGCCCCTGTTCATCGTTAATCTCATCCAAAAACTGCTGCAAAACACCCAAAGCATTTTGGAGTTGCTCAGAATCAATTCTGGTGAATTCAACTAGCTGTTCTTTGCTGACGGGTTCTTGCGTAATAGTCAACGTTCCCAAAATCGGTTGATAGCGATTAATCCACTTGCGGAAGGGGCATCGATGCCGGAGAAATCTTTGATAAACTTCATTGAGAGTTTTTGGCAAAGCAGACAGGTTTTTCAAGGATAACTCTCCTGTAGCAATGCCATCCACCAGCAGAGTAGTGTATAGGAAGTTACCTTTGGAAAGGTCTTTGACCTCATGCACTAGCCTTTCAGCAGAAAGTTGAGCCTGATCGAGTCGAGCTTGAAATTCTGATGGCTCTACTATTAACTCCTGTACCCGACTTTGCACATATCGTTCAATATCCTCCAAATTCTGCGCCAACAGTTCCTCTAATTTATAAAGTTTCAGTGACTCAAACTGTTGCAGGACTCGTAAATCAGGGCGTGCTGTAAGGATAAACCTAATCCAAGTCTATATCATCTTCAGAAGTATCTTGCATAGAAACTGCTACATCCACAGCATCAATCAGAAAAATTGCTTGTTCTGGAATTGGTTTCTGTCGTTGGGCATAGATGTTGGATAGTGCTGCTAAAGGTGCTCGGATTAAAATATCTAGTTCATTTTCTAAATCGCTGTTTTTTAGGTTTTCAATGTAGACTTCTGCAATCTCGCTGTCGGTCATTTTGTCAACTTGAATATTAATCTCAGCCTGCAAATGAACTGGCTTAATGGTATTTACCAAGGCTAGACCGTAATGCGGTAAAGTTTTTCCAAGTTGAACCATGAATGATCGCAAAATTCGCCCTGGTTTCATCTCTTCCGCATCTTGCGCTCGACAAAAGTGATAGGCAACAATATCGTTACGAGTTTGAATCAGGTGAGCAGCGATCACGCTTTTTCCGACTCCAGGTTCTCCAGTTATAACCAAAAACCGCTGGTCTTTTTGTTGAAGCCAGTGGTCTATTTTATTCAGAACCCACGTTCGACCCGTAAAGCCGTTGATCAATTGCTGAATGGAGTCGCAGAAGGCAATCGCTTTTAATTGTGTTGCAACAGATCCAGTCATCGTTTCTTACTCTAAGGTACTGTAGTTGTTTAATTTTTGAGAATTCAATTGCTTTGATAGCTTTCGCCAATCGGGATGCGCCCACCCAGCAATCCGCACTGCCTCCGATAAAACTGTTGCTAACAACCTTGATTCAACTCTTTCAAAATTAGGTGTCCATTCTGATAATACAGATAAAAATTCGTTTAACTCTGACAAACTCATCGCTATAAGAGCTTCTTCAACATTTATAGCTTGAGTTGTAGTAACAGGTTAATGCTTAAGCACATCTGATTGTCTTTCCTCTAACTTAATATTTTGAGCAACTTATCTCGCTCTTTAGAGTCTTCTATAATTTGAGCAGTTTCTCTTGCTTCAGCGAAAACTTCTACTGCTTCAAGTTTCGTATCGGCTCAATAAGTCGGGGGTAGTGGTAACGCTCTTTTGGGGGAGCGCCCTGAAAAATACCTGTTGCGTAATTAATCGGTAAAGCCCAGATATGATGTGAAAAGAAAATCGAC
>JAQYWP010000860.1 GCA_029379285.1 Rhizonema sp. PD38 | reverse complement strand
TGCAGGTGCAATGTATTGATTGCAACAAATCAAATTTGGCGCAATTTAATTATTGCAATTATTTTTCAAGTAATTTTCCTTAAGTATAATGCAACTCTGGGGCAACAATCAAGATCTTCTTCACAAAGATTTGCTATTAACTTGAGAAAGTTACGTACTGTACAAATTAATAATAATATGCATCACGGAAAATAGAAGTCCCAGGCGCTTTGGACAACTGTGATTTGGTTGCAGACTTTACTGTATTGAGTATAGGACTTACGCACTGTACAAATGGGACATCATGTGTGTAAACGGTATTTGGTCGTTCCAGGCTTTTAACAATTACCGCCACATGGGTGGTGATCGCGCTCAAGATAATCGAAAAATCAGGTTTTCATGCCGGAAACTCATACCTCATATTTGGTACTTCCTGTCAATGCGTAAGTCCTAGAGTATTCAACATGGTTCAAATAATCCAAAAATTGTATAGTACATGTGTATCATGCGTAAAGCCTAAATACTTACACTGCAAATGCTTAAACTGCTAGCACTTCGGTGGCTGAGTCTCTAAATGTTCGCGGTGAACAGTAGCGCGAGTTATTCTAGCGTATTGGATTTCGTATAAGCACTACCAAATTTTTGTTGTCAACACTCTCAGAAATTTTGAGAAATATTTATTAATATAACTTGTGAATTAGCATCAATAATGGTAAATTATTTCAATAAACATTATAGTGTAGTTTACTAGAAACCGCTACTCTGCGGCAATTAAGTGTAAGGCAACAGATGAAAATCAAACAATTACAGAAAATACTGTTAACAAGTTCAATCTGGCTGTTTGTGTTATATCCAGCTAGTGGGCAGGAAGTAAAAAAGACACAAAAAACTCGTCCTCGTTTGAATCAATCATCACTTCAGGTGAGTTCAGTCTCGCCTGTTGAACCAATTAAGAAATTGAAGCAACTGAGCGAAATAGAATATCCCGTTAGGAGTGCTGTGCTGCTAGTGCAGTCACCAGTAGCCCCAATAGTACCCGTCACTGGAGTGAAGGCAAATCCCACTCAACAGGGTGTGGAGATAATTTTGCAGACATCCATTGGGCAACAGTCGCCAATTATCAATAGGAGTTCAGGGCATAGTTTTATTGCTGACATCAAAAACGCCCAATTGCGTTTACCAAGTGGCAATGCATTCATATTCCGCTCCAATAAACCAATTGCGGGAATTACTGAAATAACAGTAACGAATCTTGACGTTAATACCATTCGTGTGATAGTGACGGGTGAGGTGGATTTACCAAAAGTTGAGTTATTTGACAGTCCGAACGAAGGTTTGATCTTCTCTATCGCAAGTGCTGCCGCTTCCAGACAGCCAGAGCAACAGTCGCAAATGCCAAAAAAGCCACCAAGCAGTCAACCAGTTCCAGAAGCACAGCCAAATAAACCTTCAACGTCCGATAATGAAGCAATTGAGTTGGTAGTGACAGGAGATGCTGATACGTATCGCGAACCAAATGCTATCAGTGCGACTAAGACAGACACCCCTTTACGTGATATTCCCGGATCGATTCAAACGATTAATAAACAAGTTATTGAGGATCAGGGAGCATTCCGTGAGGAAGACGCACTACGAAACGTGAGTGGTGTTGTCAATGCCAATGCTTTCGGAGATCGCCTTGGCTCTTTTTATGCTCGAGGATTTACCTTAAGGCGGTTCCAAGATGGTTTCTACAATGACGGTAATGCCGCTCGCGCTAACCCAGACATAGCGAATGTTGAGCGCATAGAAGTTCTCAAAGGACCTGCTTCGATACTTTACGGGACAGCAGAACCCGGAGGAATTATTAATACAGTTACCAAAAAGCCACTATTTTCACCTTACTCAGCCGTTGATTTGACAATTGGCAGTTACAGCTTCTATCGACCTTCAATTGATATTTCCGGTCCATTGAACTCGAGTAAAACTGTCGCATATAGGCTGAATGTTGCCTATGAGAACGCGGGAAGTTTCCGCGATTTTGTCAACTCAGAAAGGGTTTTCATTGCACCTGCACTTGCAGTGAAATTTGGTCCCAACACAACACTGACTTTGGGAGGTTCTTACTTACACGACACCAGACCCCTTGACTTGGGACTGGTGGCAATTGGTAATCGTACAGCTAATTTGCCCTTCAGTCGTGCTTTGTTCGATCCACAACGACCAGGACTCTTATTTGATGAAAAGCAAGCCTACATTTATCTAGACCATAAGTTTAATGAGAATTTGTCACTTCGTACTGCTGTTCGGGTGAGCACTGCTTTGGAGCATCGTGATTCAATCATAGGTGCAAATAATGGGCTATCATCAGATAATCGGACTCTGCCCTTGAGACTTTCTGTCAATGACCAATATTTTGAGACATATACGCTGCAAAACGATCTGATTGGCAAGTTTAAGACCGGATCGATTGCTCACACTGTTTTGTTAGGTCTAGAACTTGCTAAAGAGACGGCAGTAGATCCAGGCGGTTCTCAGGATGGTAGGGCAGGTTCCATCGATATTTTTAATCCTGTGTATGGTGTTTCCGTTTCTTCAGTTCAAACAAATGCTCTATACACCCAAGATATCAGAACCTTTGGCATCTATCTTCAAGACCAAATCACTTTACTGGATAATCTCAAACTCTTAGTTGGTGGCAGATTTGATACTTACACAGAAAAAGATAAGGATTTCTCTGTTGGTGGTTCGACAACTAATGGAAATGCTAATCAATTCACACCACGAATTGGAATTGTCTATCAACCAATTCAACCGATATCTCTCTATGCGAGTTATAGCAGATCTTTTGTACCGCAAGCTGGTGTCAGTGCCAATCGAACACCTTTTCAGCCAGAGAAAGGTAAACAATATGAAGTCGGTGTCAAAGGAGAATTTTTACAAGGTCGTCTTTCCTCAACTCTTGCATTGTATGACATCACTAGAAGCAATGTTCTGACGGCGGATCCGAATAACCCCGAATATTCTATTACGGTTGGTGAACAGCACAGTCAAGGGCTGGAAATAGATGTAGTCGGTAAAATTTTGCCAGAGTGGAATATCATTGCATCTTATGCTTATACTAATGCCACAATTACCAAAGATAACTCTTACGCGGTGGGCAATGGTTTGGATAACGTCCCTTTTAATACTTTCAGCCTGTGGACAACTTACCGAATCCAGAATGGACCATTGTCAGGTCTAGGGTTTGGCACAGGTGCATTTTTTGTGGGTAATCGTGAAGGTGATCTAAATAACTCATTTAAAATCCCTGGCTATACAAGAGTAGACGCAGCTGTCTACTATACCAGAGGTCATTTGAAAGCGGCATTGAACTTCAAAAATCTGTTTGATCTCAAATATATTGACGCATCTTCAGGCCGAGGCAGCATCGCTCCTGGTGCTCCTTTTACTGTCTTAGGAACTCTTTCTTGGCAGTTTTGACCAAGAAGAATTCAGAATTAGGTCGCCAGAATTTAGCTTGCAAGCCCTAAACTTATGCTATGGAGAAAAATAAAAGCGAAGCAACTTTATTGAACCCCCTGAATTCTGTCTTCTGACTCCTTCCATACGACAAGTGCCATAGCGTTAAAGCCAACAAGAGAAAGCTGAATTTCTTAAGGAGACATTATAAGTACCTGTGCAAAATTAATTTCATACTCACATCGCCTGAAATGCTTGTCAAACGCTCATTCCAGTTTTTAAAAATCTGTAATTAATTTGGGTGAGACTTTTTTAAGAAGACGGTACACTGATAAAGAGTAAAAATCAGAGTTCTGTCATAGTAAGCTATTGAAGCAATCGTCAGGGCAAAAAGACAGGCTCCAGATTCGGAAGTCAAAGTCAGGAACATGGTGGGGATATATGGAAGCATCTACGGTAACGTCAGGGTTATTCGCACAAGCACGCTCACTATTTGAAGAAATAAGCATGATCAAGTCTTGGGTGGAAGAGAAAAATGATTTGTTGCTTTCAGAGTTATGCGTTGGCGTAGCCCGCCGCAGGCATAGCTTCGCTAAAGATATAGGAATTAGAATCAGCATTTCGATAATGCCGAAGTGCGGTAGAAAAATTAGACTTACGTTGTAAAAAAAAGTCTCTATGCAAGTGAGCAAGAGACTCCACGAATACAGGAATTACGCCATGACTATCGTCGGTGGTTAGATAAAATTGACGTGCGAAACCTAATATTTGTCGATGAAG
>JAQYWP010000859.1 GCA_029379285.1 Rhizonema sp. PD38 | reverse complement strand
CCGTTAGCAGTCTTATACAGGAACGAGAGCAAATACCATTTTGATAATTTTAATTAAGTGTATAAATCATATTTGGAGAGCTTCGTTTCTCCGTCGGCAGGAGGCTTGCCTCCATATATGTTTGCCACTGCCATTAAATTTTCACGACGGAAACAATCATTTCTCCCTCGTTGTCTTCTACATAGGTATCGAAGAAGAATGCACAAAGTTTTGCCGATGCCAAAACCTCTAAAGTCAAGGTATCGTCGTAGCCGTTCAGTGTCGTCCAAGTGGCCTCAACTTCCAGATTGTTTTTCTTATTAACAAACTTGCCTCCATAAATCCACAGCATGACTAGGGGTTCACCTCTGTGAACATCACCCCTCAGGTAATCGAACGATCCTTCCCGAATTCTGATAATGTATGTTCCCTGTTCCAAGTCTACGCGAACGGATATTTTATCCTGAATTTTCTCCATTTCCACGGGACTTATCAAGTAGCAATTATGCTTGCTATGAACCTTCAAATCGGTAATGGTACATCCTTCCATCGTTGATTAACCTCGTTGTTTGTGTTGTTTATTAAAAAAAATGTATTCCGAACGCGGAGCATAGTTGTGATTTGCAATGCCCAGTAGTTTTGAAGAGCCAGAACACAATCTCTTCAGAATCCAGACATGCATCGAACGTTGTCGTTCTGATAGTTTTGGTTAACTTACTCCTGAGAGTCATTGTAAAATTTATTGTGCAATATATTATAATGTTGCGAAAATTAATTATGCGTTTGTTCTAATCCTTGATAGGGGCATTCTGTGTAGGGTAGGGCTTTTCGCATCTACTTGATGTGTATTATGTTTATCTCATAAGACTTACGCAAAAGTTGCCAAAAGGCATAATTAATTGAACCGCTAAGACGAGGCAGTGCGTTGGTGAGCCAGCGCTGCAGGAGGGTTAGCCCGACCTAGGCAACTGGCGAAAGGCTTTGCCACGCCAGTCGCCTCAACGGGGGGAACCCCCGCACGGCGCTGGCTCGACTTGAAGCATCTGCCGTGCCAAGAACGCCAAGAATGAGTAGAGTTTGCGTAAGTCCTATCTCATTTGAATACTGGTAACGAGGAAAAGGTAATTAGTAATTATACTTATTCCTGATTACCATTCCGGAAAACCTTAAATGGTTGATTATGACTTTCCCATCGGCGAATTTCCACGTAGAGACGTGTTTGACTGAAGTAAACTTCTTCGTAGGCAAGTCGCAAACAACGCTCAAGACTGTTCGGTTCGACATCAGAAGCTTTGTTGGAGCCAATCGCCTTACTTAAACCAATTGATAGAATTTCTACTAAGTCATGACCGCAGCAAACTTGCCACGTATCATAGCTATTATTTTTCTGACTTATTAACCTTTGTTGCAAATCTTCATCTTTTAACGAGAATGCTTGGGATTTATTCTTGACTTCTTGAATTAGTTTAATTTCATCAATTTGCATTTGCTTATTGACAAATTTGCTGAATACAATACCATCAAAGGTTAAATTCAATTTATCACATTGAGAAATCCAAAGCAGATAACCTACTGGTATCCCTGTTTGGATTAATGCTGCTCTGACATCTCGATTAAACTGGGCAATTTTTTCTTCTGAACCAAATTCAGCAACTACTTTATCGAAAGCTGGTGAGTTAATCAGCATAGTTTCGAGATCATGGGTATCGGTGCGAAGCAGATTAGGACTGCTGTATAGCAAATTTTCAAGTCGCTCAAAATCTGCATCGACAATTGCCAAAACACCTTGAAAGCTTGAGTCTTCCAAAATTTTCAGAACTTCAATTACACGCAGTTTGCTGGAAGGTTTTCCTGAAGCGGTGACTAATTCACAAGCTAATTTGTCAACAAAGCGCTCGTAAAAGGTTTTGTCTTTACTACCTTCCACTAATAAAAAAGCTCCTGAATAAGTGCTTCGTCTTAATCGAATTTGATTGGCAACACGATCAACTGAAAGCAAATCCCTCACTTGTTTGGCCCTTTCAGTTCAACCGTTAAATCCCATCTATCCTGGATAATATCTGGTGAATGAGTAGCCATTAAAATGTCTAAGTATGCAAGACCAGTAATTTCTTGCAAGTCCTTTAAAAACTGAATCTGCCATCCCACATGCAAAGATAGCTCAGGCTCATCAATCAATACTAAAGAGTCAGGTTGAACTTTAAAAAGTAGTTCATAAAGAAGAACTAACTCATGTTGCTCACCTGATGACAAAAATTCTAAACAAACCGCTAACGGAAATTTGCTTAATTCGCATAATTCTCAAATCCCTAGCCATAGGTAGGCTTCACGACTTTGATTGTAACCTCGGTAGTTGGGCAGTGCTGCCCTTAAATTGACCGAAAATCTAGAGCGCAAGCCCTTGGCTGTCTTAGATCGGGTAAGCTCATAGGGACTTCAGTCCCCGTCAAAAATCGCGCTTTTCTGCTATATTACAATTAAAATTAGGAGCTTTAGAACGAATTTGCATACCACATGATGTTATCAGATGAATATCGATAGGCGGAGCAGATTTCCCCTCTAGAGAATGGTAGTCCTTACAAACTGTTTTTAAAACGGCAAGTTCATGATCTAAACAGACTTCAAGCCCAAAGGTGATATTGTCTACTGTAAATATCCTTTCCTTTCGCTCCTCCCACCTTTCTAAGATGGGTCTAAAATATTCATTTTCACTTGCAGATGTGCCTACCTCCTCCCCCAATTGGTTTTTCCTAGTTTTAGGTGGTCCATCAATATTTGACAACTGCTTTTTATGAACATAGTGGAATGGAGCTTTTGGATGCCCTCCCTTCACTACTACTGCTGTGTTCAGATAAGCTCTCTCTTCCGGATTGTCAATATAAAATTTTGCATCTGCAGGCAGGTTTGACACAACAGACCCTGCCACAATGAACCAATCACTTAGTGTTGGGTCTGTAAATAAATTTCGCAGACACTCTAAGATATTTATCATCGTGTTGAAAGTATAAGAGCCTCCATAACGTGGATCTACACTATTCTGACCAGCATGGGATTTAAAGTAGAATTCTGGTGCCATGAAGATTTTCAATGTGTTGTTGTCACCCAGTACTATGTTTGGGATGTTGTTCCTTGTCCAGTTCAACACGTCTAAAAATCTTTGCACTCTAATTTTTTCATCGTTACCTTGTAAATGACGTATCGGTGGTGCTAATGTTGTGTTCGTGGTTTCTCCTGGTTTAGCGTAGTCGAAAGTAGGACATTCGTAAGCTATAAACTGGATATGTGTATAAGTTTTGGGTACGTAAGTCGTTTCAGGTACCTTTTTTAATGCAGTTTTGTTATCCATCATTTCCGACTTTGATCAGAATTTAACAGCTGCTTTAATTGTGCTACAGCTATACTAAACTTGTAATCCCCCGATAAAGATTCGGGGGGTAAATTAAAACTCTAATAACCGCAGATTTCTATACTTCGGCAAGCGTTTTTTGTCTCAAAGCAATAGCTAAACTACCTACGACAAATATACTACTGCGGCTTTACCAACTTGCTACTGCTTTCTCAATAGCTTCATGCGCTTTTGCGACTGACTGCTCACGAGCATCATCATCCAAACCGAGGTTTTCCACATGGATGAATGAAAGATCTGTAATCCCAATAAACCCAAAAATGGCTCTGAGGTAAGGTTCTTGAAAATCGAAAGCTGCTGCAGGACTTCCGGGTGTAAAACTAGCACTACGAGCAGTGATAATCAATACCTTCTTTCCTTGTTCAACTAACCCTTTAAAGGCACCTTCCTCGGTAACAGCGAAGGTACGACCAACGCGAACAATTTGGTCGATGTAGGCTTTAAAGGTAGAGGGCACGCTAAAATTGTACATCGGTACACCAAAGACGTAGCGGTCAGCTGCTAAAAATTCATCAACTAAGGTATCTGACAGTTCAATTGCCTTAGCGAGTTCGGGTGTGCGTGCTGGCGGTGGTGTAAAAGAAGCAGCAATCCACGGTTCATCGACATGAGGAACTGGATTGTGACCTAAATCCCGGTAAGTGGCTGTATCTTGAGGATGAGCGTTTTTCCAAGTTGTGACAAATTGGTTGGAGAACTTGCGAGAAAAAGATCTTTCCCCACGCGGACTAGAGTCAATATGCAGAATATGTGCCATGAATCAATTCCTCATAGAAGTACAAGCTTCTGGATAATAGTAGCATTTTATACTAAATAAAAACTACTA
>JAQYWP010000858.1 GCA_029379285.1 Rhizonema sp. PD38 | reverse complement strand
CTATATTTAAGTAGATTGATACAAATAAATTCATATTTATAGGTGCGTTTGAGAGGGCTGATATATAAGGTGCTGAAGTGCAACTAAGAGCCTTCGTATAAGTTCTTATAGTTGATTTTTTTATGCCGCTCCACTTATAGCTAAATAGATATTTTCTTAAAACATCTGCCAAAATGGCAAGCATTTATTATTGAATTTTACTAAATTAGAGATAACAGCCATCAAGGAAATTGCTTGAAAAGTCATTACTGGTGGTTCTTTTTCCTAAAAAAGCTCTAAGTATAGAGAAGCTGGAGTGGCGGAACTCTCAATCCAAACTTCCAATAGTTACTTTATAATTTACACGGTTTGAAGTAATGCTCTATAGAACTTTCATAACTTCAGTCAGTGTTATTTTATAACGTTGATGGAAAAAAGGAAAAAGAAAAGTGACGGCAAAACTATTCTTGTGGTTAGTACAACGCATAGTTTCTCTTCTCTTTTTACTATCCTAATTCTAGTTCTCCCAATTAGGATTCTCACTCTTGATAGACTAGTGATTTATATAACACTACTGGAAGCTTAAAATTCAAAAGGCTTCCAGTTTTTTAGTAAGCATTCAGTCGTTATCTCTCTTTTGTGGCGCTCTTTCCTCACATTCGGAATAGAAAACCTGCAACATCACATTACGCACGCCTGAAAAATTTCTGAATTTTAATCACTCAGTATGAAATTTAATACCCTTGATTTATAGCTGTTCTCAGTCAAATCCCATACACTCTCGCCCTCTCTTTGAAAGTCCCTCTCCCAAACTTGGGAGAGGGATGCCCGTCAGGGCGCTTCGCGCTCTTGAGGGCGTATGGGATGTGACTAAAACAAGAACCGCTATAGCAAGCTGAGAGAAGGAAGGTGTTTATATCGTAGATATTTTGACGTTGTCTCTTTTTTGCACGGTTAGGTAGAGGATATGACTTGATACTTACATAAACTTACCGTTCAAAATTGCTATAGAATTATGAGCATGGCTGATAGCTAAATGCTTACCTAGTTTGTTTAAATGTAGTCTCATCCAATGCAATGAATGACATCTCGAAAATGGATATTGATCCAGAAGCAATTGTAAACTTTCTTAAAAGTGAAATGAACTTAAAGGAAGTATGTCAAAAAATTTTGTTTCAAAGGGTTATATCTAGCGCCGGAGAGCAAAGAGGGATAACTGTGACACCGGAAGAAATTGAAGTTGAGGCTAACAATCAACGTCAAGAAAAGCGTTTGGAAAAGGCTACAGATACACTTGCATGGTTAGCGGATCAGTTGATTAGCCCTTATGATTGGGAAGTAGGAATACGCAACTATCTATTAACGCAGAAATTAGCTGATGCACTTTTTGCTGAAGAAGTCAAAAAGTTTTTTGTCCAAAATTATCTGGAGTTTGAGCAAGTCATTCTCTATCAAATGATTGTCTCTTCTGAAAAGCTTGCCCAAGAAATTTATTATCAGATTGAGGAAGGCGAAATTAGTTTTTATGATGCTGTTCACCTTTATGATCTAGATGACAATCGCAGATATAAGTGTGGTTACGAAGGAAAAATATACCGTTGTAATCTGCAACTAGATATTGCTGCGATCGTATTCAGTACGCCACCCAAACAGTTGATTGGCCCCCTCAACTCTGATCTAGGATACCATCTTTTTATTGTGGAGGATTTTATCCCAGCCGAATTAACACCTCAGCGGTATAAAGAAATTCTTGATAATATGTTTCGACAGTGGTTAATAAGAGAGGTAGATTTTTTATTTGCTTGATTGTATAAAATACTTGTTTAATAGTGCCTCCAGTAATCAATACTGTATAGGCTTTGGAAAATAGGGAAATATTGTTCGGATTAAATCTACGAGAACAAAGCAACTGAATAATTTGACTTACTTTTTCTCATTGAGGCGATGTCTAACGACAAGCCCTGACGCTCGTACCCCTTCTCTCTAAGCAAGCTACGCATGATTGCGTCTCTCCGAGTGAGAGGACTCGCTACCGCTGCGCTATCGGGTAACGCACCAGAAGGAGCGTCACCCAAAGGGGTACGTCGTTCGTGTAGCGTCTCCCAATGTGAGAAAATCGCTACGTACACCTTCTCTCTAAGCAAGCGTGACAAGCAGCGTCTCCCAATGTGAGAAGATCGCAGTCGCCGTGAGAGCGGGCTAAGCCGTCATTCGCGCTGCCGTACCGCTACTCCTTTTCCGCCAGAAGAATACCTAATTAAATAAACCGCCCAGACGAGGACACTTGCGTGCGGAGAGAAGTCGTAAGGAGGAGCCAGTGCGAATGACGGCTTTCCCGACAGAGGATAAGAGCGTTGGTTTCCGTAAGGACGAACTACGTTCGGTTTCTCCCGCCCTTGCAATGTGTCCGTTGCCAAGAGCGCCAAAATAAGTAAAGAAGATAGGTAATCTAACACTGGGAAAGTATTTAGAAAGTTATTAATAATAATTTCAATCAGAGCAAATATTCTCAATAGTTTCAGAGAGCTATGATGCTTATTTCATCTATATTCTCGCTATTCTTTTACTTTTAGTCCCCTCACTTAGCACCTAGCAACTTGGTTTACTAGTTACTAGGTGCTATATGATAGGAGCTAGTTTCAATAACTTAGGAGACTTTTTACCTTCTCCTTATTTATCTACTTAAGACATTAACAGCACAATTATCAATGATGACTTGAGCCAGAAGGTGCGCCAGAAGATGCACCAGCAACAGAGCCAGAACTACTGGAGCTTGTATTGGTATTCTCAACGTAGATATTATTAATGACAGTTGTAGTTGGCTGTTGATAACCAAACAAATCATTAATAATCCTAGGAATAATACCAAGAAAACTAAAAGTACCGCCTACAACTGTACCTAACTGATCTTCTTGTGTAATATCTTCCACATAGTTCAGATCTGAAATATTCATTAGTTTTCTCCTTGTTGTTGATTGATGACCTGCTTATCTAATGTCTTAATTTTTGAACACTAATAGCATTTTAAAATCGAAACATTACATAACAAGCTTGTTTCCATTAACTTATCATAAATCTACCAAGAAGCATCAATTTTGCTTGTTTTTTTAAAAGACATAATTCCTTTACTATTTTGCATGTTAGGACATAATTCCCTCACTTTTATCTGTATACTAAAAAAGTGTTTTTAACATGCTGATATCTTTCACGGTCAATATTTTAGAGTATGTCATTAACATTGTAAAAAAATGATTTTAGGCTGTTTCTAACGAGAGAGCAGAACTGCAAAATAGTACCTTTTGGGACTTTTAAAACATCTTCTAAAAGTGAGTGTTTGCCATTTGTGAGAAAGATCATCAGGGTATATCTGAGATTTCCAGATAACAACATGACAAGATCGCAAATGAATAAAGCATATCAAGCGCAATCTGATAAAGAAGAAGTGGAAATTAATTGCAGAACTCTTTCCAGACTTAAAACTCAGTAGTCGTCCTCGTACAGTAACAATGTACACGCTTTATATAGCCAGGTTAAGCGCATGTCAAATAAGATTGACAAAATATCCAATTAATTAGGACTTACACACTGTACAAATTAACTATAATATGCGAAACGATATTCGGTCGTTTTAGGCGCTTCGTATAACCCTGATTTACGCGCTTACTTTGCGACCCATAAGTGCTTAATATGACTGAAACGCCCAAATTTCGTGTAGTACTTATGTACGATGCGTAAGTCCTATTAATGAAATAAAGAGTACAGACAATTTAAGGTTCGATTGATTTCTAAGAGCGTTCTAGCGATGTCACAGGCTTGCCGCAGAGCGTCAGTGTCTGGGGTAATGCAAGGACTGCATAGTTGATATGATGTCTGTTAGATCACTCATATTAAAAGAAGCCCACCACGCCAGTCACCTACGGCGGGAAAACGCCTCATGCGTGCTGGCTCCCCAACCCCTCCTCGGATGCTGAGGCGCCAATGGTGGGTCTGACCCCACACCCCAAAGATTTTATCGGCTTTTCGTGACGAGACTCCTAATGCGTAAGTGAAGCTCGCCGCAGGCATCGCGTCTTGAAACAACAACGAAATAGTTGATTTATCGTTGATGAGGGGTATCACCCCTCATTTGTCAGATGTATCCTCCTCGTAAGCGGGGAGTTTAGACAAAACACAGCTTCTGCGGGGAGGGGTTCAGACGGAATTAAGGTTAATTTAGCGGACATAGTTTTTGACTCACATGGACTTTTTC
>JAQYWP010000857.1 GCA_029379285.1 Rhizonema sp. PD38 | reverse complement strand
CCCCTGCTTACCTAAATGTATCAACTTTAAAGTGAAACGGTATTACTTCTGTGTCAGCCCAGATTGTTGCAAGGGCATCAAAGTTTGAAGTTTGAACCGGACGCATTGAAAATCCGGCGAATTCTATGATTGAATTAAGGTGTTCCACAGTTGTTTAGATTTGAGCTAAAATTCTTAATCTTTAACTTTGTCCAGTGTGAGTAAAATCTGATTAAAGATTCGGAGGCTCAAGGGTGGGTGCAATCCAAGATAGACAATCGAAAATTCCCAGTCAAATAGATTCTACCCAGAAGTTGCGAGATTTTATGCAACGGGTGGGTATTTCTAGTTTTAAGGTGCTGAGTCGCACTGCTGGTGTCTCAGAACGGCAAATCTTGCGACTGCGGCAGTTTGGGGTTGAGCAGATGCGGGTAGATGTGCTACTAAAGCTGTCGCAGGTGCTACAGGTGCCTTTGAGTGAATTAATTGCAACTTTTTCTCAGATCTTGGTGAGAGACGCCGCACCAACTCAAGAATTATTACAACAGATAGCTGATTTAAAAAGAGAGTATTCGCTGTCTCAATCACAATTAGAACAGCAGCGACAGCTATTGCTGCAAGAGTTCCAGCATTCAACTTTGCAATTGTTGGAGTCTTTGTTATTGCAATTTCCTACAGCAGCACAAAAAGCGCGAGAAAATCCGCAGTTACCAGCGCTCAATATCGTGCCACTTGTACAAAAACCCCTAGAAAAACTTTTGTTACAGTGGGGTGTAGAAGTGATCGCGCCTGTGGGAGCCGAATTGTCATACAATCCCCAAGTCCACCAACTCCTCGAAGGTAGTGCACAACTTGGAGAAACTGTCAAGGTACGTTACACTGGATACCGTCAAGCTGACAAGCTGTTGTATCGGGCTAAGGTGAGTCCGATCCACTCTTAGATGTGGAGGCATGAGAAGGTGGAGAATTTAGGGAATAAAAAATTAGTTTTTTCCCGCTCTGATTCTGTGAAACTGAGAACTACTTGGCTCGACAGATGACAACATTAACGGAACCGTATTAAATATAGAGAAGCTAGAGAAAATTATAGAATCAAGCAGTTAGTATAACTTCACAACCATTTGAATGTATGATTTGGGGTTAACACACCTTACTTCTCGCCTTATACCTTTAGAGAGAGAAAAAAGTTGTCTCAGAATGAAGGATTTTTAATTCTTTTACACCTTCCTCACATCTGGTTACCCTTTTATAATGAATTATGATTAGTATATCTCGCAAGACAATGACATTATTTACACCAGTAAGTGTTTGAACATTATGGCACAGCAAGTGAAAGTTATTCAACTTAACGGTAATTTAGATTCTACTCAATCACAAGACTTTAGAGAAAAAATTACGGAAATTATGGAAGAAGAAAAAATTACAAAAATTGTATTGGTAGATTTTAAAAATGTGACGTTTATGGATAGCTCTGGCTTGGGAGCGTTAGTGTTAGCCTTTAAAGCACTAAAATCTGTAGATAGAAAGTTGGTTGTTTGCTCGATCAATGAGCAAGTTAGGATATTATTTGAACTTACTGGTATGGACAAGGTCTTTGAAATATTTCCAAACGAAGAAGAGTTTCATAAAATAGTTATCTCTAAATAAGTAAATCTGGGGGAATTAATAAGATTTAGGCTCAGCTTATTGCTTATCAAATGATAAGCATTCACCTTTTTTCACCTAGACTTATTTTCTGTCAATCTACTTAAATTAATCAAATTTTATATGAATAATAGATAAATCATCATCAAAAGCATCTTTAGCGTTCAAGGTATTTAAATAATTTAGAACCGAGTCGAGTTCGCCGTCAACAGAATCAGATAAATTGACAAGCATCTCAATAAAACCATCTAAAGTCCAAAGATTACCATCTGACTGAGCAATTTCGTAAGCGCCATCACTAAAAATATAAAGTGTGCTGTTTTCCCCAATATTGCAAAGTCCATCAACATAATTAACGTGTGGAAACATACCAACTGGTAAACCAGGCGTTCTTAATTGTTGAACTTCAGTGAGATTTGGAGATTTAGATACCAATATTGCTGGTGGATGACCGGCACTTGCGTACATTAACTGGCGATTAACTCGGTTGTAAACTCCGTACCAAATGGTAAAGTATTTATCATTTTGATAATTCATTTGGAAAGTGTCATTTAGTGCCTTCAAAACCTCACTGGGCGAGTAATAATTTAGGCTCTTAAGGGCACGTGATCGCAGTAAATTTAGCACGGAGATAGAGGGGAGGGTTGCTCGAAGTCCATGTCCTGCTGTATCAAGCAGATAAATTGCTAAATAATTGGGATTGAGCCAGTAGTAATCAAAACAATCACCACCAAGTTGCCGTGAGGGAATAAATCGGAAGTTGATATTTAAAGGTTGCTTCATTGGCAGAGGGAGAAGGGATCGTACATACTCTGCCGCTTCTTCAAGTTCTCTCTCCAAAATGCGCTTTTGAGTTTGCAAATCTCGACTCAGTTGATGCAAGCGTAATCCTGCTCTTACCCGCGCTTGTAATTCGTTCTGTTCAATAGGTTTGGTCATAAAATCGTCAGCCCCGGCGTCCAATCCCTTAACACGATCTGCTACCGAATCTAAGGATGTTAATAAAATAAAGAACGTTGTAGATAAATTGGGATTTGTCTTCACATATTGGCAGACTTCGAGTCCATTCAACCCAGGCATGATCCAATCACAAATAATCAGTGCTGGATGGCGACTCACTGCTAAAGAAATTCCTTCCTCGCCGTTGCTTGCAGCAAATACCTGGTAACCTTGTCTTTCCAGCATCCTTTTCAAGAGTATCTGTACAGCAGGATCATCATCAATTACTAAAATTTGGAACACATTATCCATTATTTATTAATTAGTTGTTGCTTGTGAAGTGTTATTGGTGAAAACACTGACTACTAAGCTGTACTCCACAAACATGCACATTTATATGTGAGGAGCGCTATTAGTAGGAGTATATTTTACCCATTAACTTTTAAACAGGCATAATATCTTGTTCAACATGTTTCTAAAATTGTCATTTGTATTTCCAAAGGACAAATAACAATATCAACAAAAAAAGTTCATTCAAGACGTGCAGTTTTCTTAACTACTCAGCATAACCTATGATGTTTGGCATATAAACTTCTGTGCCAAACTTAATTCTATCTTTTTGTTTGATTAAGCTAATTATGGCGGTGCTAGAGGATTCAGCCATAAAAGGATGGCGTTTCTTAACTGATTTAAGTCACGGTATGCTTGTTGCTTAAACCACTGCCCTAAAGCGTCAAAGGGAGTGAAAGACTCTCCTGTTTGCCATTTGATATCTTGACCTAATGGTGTGGTGTGATTTCCTTGTAACGTTTGCGCTGTAACCATCTCAGCAAAACGTTTTTGTAACAGATCAGTTAAAGCTACGGATTGATCGATGGTATCGTTAGTAAATTTTATTAGCAGGTTACGACGGACGTTGTAGCTATCTTGCACAAGTTTGTTAGTTTCTAACGGCGAGGGGGTAAACTCAATTGCAACTGCCGTGTTGAACTGTTCGATTAAAGGAATAGCATCCCGTGCAGCGTAGTTGTTGAATGATATGAGGATATTGCCAGCGCGTTCAACGGGTAAGAGGCTGCCAATCAGTAAGTGAAGTTTGCATCCCATACTGTGCCCAACACCATAAATGGGAAGGTAGCGCTTGCGTAATGCTCTAGAATCGTGTAATCGTTCTAGGACACGCTCAAAGTTTAACAATACTGATTTCGCGATCGCACTATGATCTAAAGTATTGACAAATGGCGTTGCGATCACGACATAGCCTTTGCTTGCCAGTTGTTCTAATAACCAACGGTAAGTTAGGTGAGGTGCAGTCGCGACAAAAGCACCCCCCAAAAAATGGATAATACCGATGGGGTTCCGGGGAATGAGTACCCAGCTACCAGAGATTTCTTTCCAATCCATACCGATGGGCGATCGCTCGATGACATTTCTTTATGTTACGTCATCACAAAGCCCTCGGGCTAAAAGCTTAGAACAATATTCACTTATGGAAGACATAATTATCAAAAAGCACTCGTCTCAAAACTACCGAGGTTCAACCTGATTTTTCTAAAAAAATAAGTTTCAAGTCACTTCAGGCAACATACGTATAGCATTTCGGAATATTGATGAAGGATTCCACTCAGGGTAAGCGCATCTAAAAATGTAGCTAGTTGTACAGACGTTTAAGAAGAATGAT
>JAQYWP010000856.1 GCA_029379285.1 Rhizonema sp. PD38 | reverse complement strand
GTTAATTATAAGTAATCATAATATATACTACGTTTACTGGTTATAGGATTGGGGTATAAAAGTATCTAGGGCTACAAAATGTTTAGCGATGCCCTTGGCAACGGCTGCCATCCGTATCGCCCTTCGGGGAAAAACCTTTTGGTTTACTGATATTTCCATACTTGGTAGTTGTACCTGAATTTGCTGGACATTGAAAGCCTGAGAGACTTGGCACGTAAGTCTTGGAATTGACATTCCAATAGACAGGTGCAAAATCTGAGCTATGGTGCAACCAATAGCGGTGAAGGTGCTCAATTGGATGTATAAAATACAATTTTAATTTTTTAGGATTTGTATATTTAGTTGACTGCAAGCAACTTCATATACCATTTTAAATTTTAAATGCTAGAGATTTCACCATCCCAAATCCCAAATCTAAAATCTAAAATTACTTTACCTCGTGTACCTCGGTTACTGACTTCTTTACCAGGAGTACGTGCCAGAGATATTGTAGAACGCGATCGCGCTGTGACTTCTCCTTCCTACACCCGTGATTACCCGTTAGTTGTAGCTCGCGGTGAAGGTTGCATGGTAGAAGATGTAGACGGCAATGTGTTTTTAGATATGACTGCAGGAATTGCCGTGACTGCTACCGGACACGCTCATCCCGAAGTTGTCCGAGCAATTCTACAGCAGTCGTCGCTGTTTTTACATATGTCGGGTACTGATTTTTACTATGAATCGATGGTGGCACTGGCGGAGGAAATCGCCTCTCGTACCCCTTTTCCGAGTGGTGCGAAAGTGTTTTTCACCAATTCCGGGGCAGAATCTAACGAAGGCGCAATCAAACTTGCTCGATATTACACAGGGCGATCGCTCATCGTTGCCTTTTTAGGAGCATTCCACGGACGCACCTATGGGGCAATGTCTCTCACTGCTTCCAAAGCAATACAGCGAGCAAAATTCGGTCCTTTATTACCAGGGATCGCTCATATTCCCTACGGAACTCATGCCAGTCTAGATTATCTGGAAAAACAACTATTTCCGACAACACTACCACCGCATGAGGTAGCGGCAATCATCGTCGAACCAATTCAAGGAGAAGGCGGTTATGTTGTGCCGGAGGATGGGTTTTTGCAGCGCATCCGGGATATATGCGATCACTATGGTATTATGATGGCAGTCGCTGAAGTACAATCAGGTATGGGACGTACTGGGCGGTTGTTTGCAATTGAGCATTGGAATGTCATGCCAGATATTATAACCACCGCCAAAGGGATTGCGAGTGGACTTCCTTTAGGAGCAATTCTCTCTCGTCCGGAACTAATGACTTGGCCTCCTGGTTCCCATGCGACAACCTTTGGTGGCAATCCCGTCGCTTGTGCTGCTGCTATTGCTACCTTACGACTGCTAGAAAACGGCTTGATGAGAAACGCCACCGTGATGGGAGAATTATTGGAAGCTGGTTTGCGTCGTTTAGAACAGCAGTATCAGCGAACTTCGCCACCACGAGGTAAGGGTTTGATGGTGGCTGTCGATTTGTTGGATACTGAAGGTAATCTCGATACCCAACTACGCGATCGCATTCTTCAACAAGCTTTCAAGCAAGGGCTGTTGTTACTTGGTTGCGGTAAAGCAGCAATTCGCTTTTGTCCACCTTTAGTCATCGATAGCGATCAAATTCAAATTGCCTTAAATATTTTTACTGATGTTTTAAAAAATTCGCTTTAATTATGATTTTGCCCTTTCCGAGAATCCCTCTTATTAAACCTACCCCTACTTACGTCATGATCCCTGAAATTACCCGTCTCCTTTGGGAAGCACTTTGGCTTGAATACAGTTCTCGGGTAAGTTATGCCCGTACCTACCAGAAAATGATCACTGCTGCGGGTGGAACTATCGTCAATGATCATATAGCCTTTCGGTCTTTGCGAATGACGGTAGATGCTCCACAGGGTAAAGTTAACTTGGGAATTGACTACCTGGGGAAACTTGCTGAAGCTTTGGGTTATGAAGCTGCCGGAGAGTACACTTTTGCACAAACGCATCTTTACGCCCGTCACTATCGCCATCCCCAGCAAGAGGAATTTGATTTACCCAAGTTATTTATCAGCGAATTGATTGTCGATGAATTGCCATTCGAGATAGTCGAACTGCTTCACCAAACAGTAGCAAGCGAAAATTTACTGAGCTTTTTAGCAATTATCGATACATTCGGTGAGCAGACCAAACACCTTGTCCAACAACTCCAAAAAATCTTTACCCGCCCTTGGCAACCTCCCCGATATTCTGTCTTGCAGGAAGTTAATAAAGTCACTCAATATGGTGCGTGGGTTTTGCTACACGGTTATGCAGTCAATCACTTTACGGGCTACGTTAACCGTCAGAACACGCCAAAATACCCAGATATAGACACAACCGCTTCTGGCTTAGCTAAACTAGATGTGCCGATGAAAGCTGAGATTGAAGGGAATATTACCTGTGGTTTGCGACAAACAGCAACTCAAGCAGTGACAGAAGTTGTTACAGTATTAAATGATACTATAAATATCCCAATTCAGATTCCGTGGACTTACGCTTATTATGAAATAGCCCAGCGCTACATGGTGAATGTGGACGCAAGTCAGCAAATGCTTTTTGATGGTTTTCTCGGGAGGAATGCTCAGCAACTATTTGAAATGACTCGCTTATATCAGTAGGAGCATATGATTGCACTGGTGAACGAGGCTCAGTATTCCGGATTTATTGGTCACTGCATAAGGGTTGCATATTAGTAGATCTATATTGGGTAAATTCCCCACACTATTTGGGTAAGATTCCTATAGTGTTTTGGGTAGATATCCGGTTATTTACTAATTGATTAGCAGGTAAAGTGATCTAATAAGAGGTCGTTATTAGCGTTTTATCTTTTATGTTTACCTGACTACAAGCATTATGTTTCTCTCAAGAGGCTGAACTTTTAAGAGGGATTTGCCATGATCTTAAACACTGTCAATAACTAATGAATTGCCAATTTACCGCAATGATATAAAGCTCAACCTAATTTTATAACTCCAATCTGTCTAGTCGATATACGGCTATCCAAACGGTATAAGAGTGAAATTTGTTTTTCAAATATCAGTTCAGTAATTTTCAATTCCGAGGTTTCCTATGGATACATTAAAGATTAAGGGACATTTGACGGTACACACTAAAGGTGAGGGTGACATACCAGGAGCGCCTATTGGTACTGTAGAACACATTGATGGCGAGAAGTACATCAAGCTAACTCAGAGTGATTCACCGGATGGGCAACATCATTGGATTCCTATGGACTGGGTAGATTTTGTAGATGATCGCGCTGTATACCTCAACAAGACTCAGTCTGAAATCATCACAGGGTTAATGGTTTACCATTACAAACCAAACACCCAGTAAAAAAGACGCTGTTTAAGAGTCGATGAATAATCTGCGTTTATTACGTAGAATAAGGTATAATCTGTGATAAACACTGAAGTTTGCTCAGTTCTCGCACTAAACGCTGAGCTTGGTGTTTGTACATGGGGGTTTGTATGACTCCAGGCAGATTATTCATCAATTCTGTAGCAATTTTGATGTCACATCCAGAAACTCGAGAGATCGCCCTTGCCCCTTCAAACACAGAGTTACCCGTTAAATCTGTATTAACTTGTACTTGCCAGCATCGAGGCAACATTTCACCTCGCTCTATTCTTTGTAAACTCTCTATGGTTTCTACAACAACCAAGCGATCGCCTTCTTTAAGTCGAGTATCATCCGAGGGCATTAATTCAGTATAATTTTCTAAGTATTTTCGGTATATAATAAGTATTATCCCGTAACCGTATGCAACTTCAGCTAGAAGTAGTCCACACAGACTATCTCTAGACTGAATATTATATTCCGCCACAAGAATTGTTTGGTCGTTGAGTCGAAACAAGTTGAGGACATTGTTGCCAAATGCAGCAGCAGCGAAAACTTCTGCTGCTAGAGAATAGACACATAAAACTTCAGAATTAGGCAAAAGTTTTGCGAGATTTTCACTAAAGCGTGGATCAAAAGTCCGAAGTATCAACTTGCTATCAGGATTCTTTGTATGAGCTATCAAACCAATTTCTAAGTTTGCCATCTCATTATCCGTAGCAACAACAATACTCTTCGCATTGCAGAGATTCACTTTTGTCAGTGCATTAAACACGTCATCAACAATAACAGAACTTACGCATTGACAAATGAGACAATAAATGCAGTGGAGAAAAAAATAAAA
>JAQYWP010000103.1 GCA_029379285.1 Rhizonema sp. PD38 | reverse complement strand
CGCTAATTCCATTTGGTTCGCGTTCTCTCATATCGTTTTTAGTCTAAACTCCAGTAATGGGGCTAATATTAATATCCGAGCGCGATCGCTTTCCTTATCAGACAGTGCCCAAGTGCTTACCAGCACAGTGCTTGGCACAGGCAATGCAGGGAATATTCAAATCAACACAGATAATGATGTCTCTGTCAACAGTGGCTCTATGATAAATGCGGGTACATTCGGTAACGGAAATGCGGGCAATATCACAATTCAATCTGGTGGTGTAGTTTCCTTTGATGGTGTTGGTTCCAATAGTTATAGTCAGGCATCTAGCTTTGTGGGGGCAGCACAAGGATTTGTCGTTACGGGAAAAGGTGGTGACATAAATATCAATGCACAAGCGCTGAAATTATCTAATGGCGCTCTACTCAATGCCAGTACTTATGGACAAGGGAACGCAGGCAATATCAACGTCAAAGCTGGCTCAATTTCTTTAAATGACAATGCTAGTGTTCAATCCTCCACTTTTAATAAAGGAAACGCTGGAAATTTGTTTCTGCAAGTTGATGATTCAATGTCTTTAATTAATAGCAGTTTCATTTCCAGTAATGTTGAATCTGGAGCGATAGGCAACGGTGGTAATATTGATGTCAAATCAGGATCGCTTTCATTAATTAACGGCAGTCAAATCCAAACTTTTATTCGTCAAGCTTCTCAAACTGCTAATGCTGGAAAAGGCAATGCTGGCAGTATAAATATTGATGTTAACGAAGACTTTAAGCTTTTTGGCATAGGTAGTGATAACATTCGCAGCGCAGTTCTCAGTTATGTTGACTCCCAAGCAGAAGGCAATGGAGGTAATATTGATATCAAAGCTGGCTCAATATTTTTAAATGATAGTGCTATTATCCAGTCTTCTACTTACGGCAAAGGAAACGCAGGAAATATTCAGATTCAAACTAATAATTTATCTACTGGGCGTTTGAGTTTGCTAAATGACGCCTTGATTGCAGCAGAAACTTTTAGCCCCGATGGTGTTGGAGGTAACATTAAAATTGAGGTTGGGCGATTAAATGCGGAAAATGGCGGACAAGTTTCTACAGGTTCTGGCAGACAGAATCAACAGGGCAACTTTGGGCGCTCCGGAAATTTAACCGTCACAGCTTTTGATTCAATAGAGTTAGATGGATTAGGAAACGAGAGACGGAGTGGCTTTTTTTCTGAAACCTCTAGTCCTAATCGTGCAGGGGATTTAAAAATTAATACCACAAAATTAGTTGTGCGAAATGGGGCAGGTATTTCCTCTGGTGCTTCTAGTAGTGGTAGCTTAGGTGGTGATGGTGGAAACTTAACTATCAATGCCACTGAATCTATTGACTTGATTAGTAAAAGTCCTATTTATTATAGCGCCTTTACTACCGAAGCTAATGGTTTAGGAAATGCTGGAGATCTAACAATTACTACTGGTCGGTTGAGTATCCGAGATGGAGCACAAATATCAGCTTTTGTACTACCCGAAACCATAGGTAATGGTGGTAAGATCAATATTACAGCTGATTCGCTAGAGGTTGCTAATGGATCTCAAATTGGAGCTTCTACTTCTGGACAGGGAAACGCAGGTAATATAATTATTAATGCCCGCGATCGCGTTTCCTTCGATGGTAGCAATGGTATTTTTGGCAGTGGTATATTTAGCAATGTAGATGAAGGTGGCACAGGTAAGGGTGGAGACATCCGCATCATCACAAGCTCGCTTTCTGTTACGAATGCTGCGGCAATTGTTGCTAGTAGTCGCGGACAGGGAGATGCAGGAAATATTCAAATCAACGCTTCAGATTCTGTCAATGTTTCTGGAAACAATCCAAACACCGGATACTCTAGTGGATTATTTACATTTACACTCCCCAATTCCACAGGTAAAGGCGGCAATATCATACTAAATGCTAATACTTTGCGCGTATCAAAAGGTGGTGTGGTAGATGCACGAACCAGAAATGATGGCAAAGGTGGTGATATTACACTCAAAGCCGATTTAATTGAGCTTTTTAATGGTGGTCAAATCATTACCACCACTTCTGGTACTGGTTCGGCTGGTAAGATAAATGTCAATGCTGGTAAGCAGGTGATTGCCAATGGCATTGACACTACTTTCAATGACCGACTCAGCAAAATTGGCGGAGAACCTTTTATAAATACTAATGCTACTAGCGGCTTTTTTGTGCGCTCCTCCAGTTCAGGTAGTGCAGGTGATATAGAAATTAACTCACCCAAACTAAGTTTAGACAATCAAGGCAGACTCATTGCAGAATCTACATCAGGTAACGGTGGCAATATCAACCTGCAAATAGGAGACTTACTGCTGTTGCGAAATAACAGCCTTATCTCTGCCACCGCAGGCACCGATCAAGCTGGGGGTAATGGTGGTAATATCACAATTAATACACCCTTCATTGTCGCCGTACCGAAAGAAAATAGCGACATCATTGCAAACGCTTACAGCGGCAAAGGTGGTAATATTAATATCCGCGCTCGGAGTATACTTGGTATTGAAGCGCGTCCTTTAACTACGCCTGAAACTAATGACATCACCGCAAGTTCTGAATTAGGAATACAAGGACAAATCTCCATCCAACAACCCGATGTCCAGCCTACAGAACGACTAATCGAACTACCAAATCAAGTTCTTGATGCCAGCAACCAAATTGCTCAAGATTGCGGCAGAGGTCGTAATGCCAAACCTTTAGGTAAGTTTGTCGTCACAGGACGCAGCATACCACCTAATTCTCTGCAACCATTAAATGGTACCACCAGTATTGCACCGCTGGCAACTTTAGAAGGCCATTTACCCAACACATCCCAAGCACCGATAAAAACATTTACTCCCCCCACGGCAATCATCGAAGCACAAGGCTGGGTGAAAACTGCCGATGGTAAAATTGTTCTTGTTGCTCTAGCACCGCAAGCTACACCATCTGCACCTCCGACAACTGCATGTCCTAACCCTAGCTAGAAATAGTAATTTACAGAACTACTGTAAATTTTCAATCATGCTAGCCGAAAGTAATCATCGCCTAAATTTAATTGGTGAACCATATTTTTTCAAAAGCAATGAGCCTTTGTTACTCGACAACCCAGAAACTATTTGGCTCATTCAATCTGGCAGTTTAGCACTCTTTGCCATCAACGTTCAACACGGGGTTCCCAAGGGTAAACGACGTTATTTATTTAGCGTCAAAGCGGGTGAAGCAATGTTTTCCGCAACGCTAACTTCCCTATCGCGACAGCAGCAAATTTTAGCGATCGCTCTCGAAGAAACTGAACTTTTACAAGTTTCAAAAAATCAATTCTGCAATCTAATTAGGCAAGAAAAATCCGCCATTGAGCAAATCGACCGCTGGGTAAATCATCTAAGTTCAACTGTATCGGAAATTACTTCGCCAACATTACCCACTCCCACAAAAACACCTGGCTGCACCATTTTAGCGAGTAATGAAGTGTTTCAACCGCCACATGATATGCTTGTTTGGGTAAAAGTTTTCCAGGGACAAGCGAACTTACTAGGCTTAGATGTATTAGAACTCACGTCTGATACTGGACGAATTCCGCTTTTAGGGGATTTATGGTTACAGGCGAGGGATATCCTAGAAATTGACTCTGTAAATGCAAATATATTAGATGCTAGCAGTTTATTAGACGGTTTAAATTGTTTGCAAGCCTTTGTATTACACGCAATTGGGCAACTCGAACAAAAAGCAATAAAAGTAGAATTAGGACGCTTAAAACAACGAGAGCAACTGAATAATCAAGCGATCGCTAATACCCTAGATAACTTTGCTAATATCTTCGATGCCGAAAAAGCGAATTCTCCCCTTACTCAACCGCTAAACAATGAAGAAGCACTACTATTTGCTGCTGGTGCAGTAGCACGAGTTTTAGACATCACCATTAATCCCCCTGGCAATTCTGAAGAGTTGGGATGCCATCGCAATCCTCTACAAGCGATCGCTCGTGCTTCCCGCATCCGCATCCGTCGCATCACTCTGCGAGATAATTGGTGGCATCAAGATAGCGGTCCGTTACTAACTTACACTTTAGAAGATAATCGTCCAGTTGCCATATTACCTATATCTGACACCCGTTACCAAATTATCGACCCCCTGCAACAAACGCGCTCTTTATGCAATGAAAAAATTGCTGCGACTTTATCTCCCACTGCTTACACATTCTATCGCCCTTTACCAGAAAATCTTCAACCACTTAACTTGCTTAGCTTTGCATTGCGAGGACATTCCAAAGAACTTTTGACGCTGCTGTTAGCTGGCATTGCTACCACCATTATCGGTATGATTACGCCGCAAGCGATCGCAATCCTGATCGATCATGGCATACCAGACGCAGACCGAGCGCTGTTATTTCAGCTAGCATTGGGACTATTTGCAACAACGTTAGCGCAGACTTTATTTCAACTCACTCAAGGAATTGCTGTAATGCGCTTAGAAACATTTGCAGACACTTCCACCCAAGCTGCCGTCTGGGATCGCCTTTTAAACCTCAAAGCATCATTTTTTCGTTCTTATTCAATTGGTGATTTGAGCGCTCGTGTCTCCGTCATCAGTCAAATTCGCGGCAAATTGAGCAATACCCTTTTAAAAAGTTTCTTTTCCAGCGTCTTTTCATTGCTCAATTTAGGATTACTCTTTTATTACAGCGTTCCTTTGGCGCTAATTGCCACATTTGTTGCTTTGATTAACGTTACAGTTACAATTATTTCTGGTATATTGACGTTACGTAAAGTCCGCCCCTTGCTCAACCTCCAAGGCAAACTCTTTGGGATGATGGTACAAATTATCGGTGGTGTAGCAAAATTCCGCACTGCTGGAGCAGAAGCTAGAGCATTTGCTTACTGGGGAAAACAATATCAGCATCAATTGCACTTAACCCTAGATTCGCAAAGGATCGAAGATAACCTTGTAGTCGTAAACAATATCCTCTCAGCATTAACGCCGGCAGTGATTTTTGCATTTGCTACAACTTTGTTGCGATCGCCAGGAAATAATGATACTTTTTCCACGGGTACTTTTTTAGCATTCAATGCTGCATTTGGTACATTTATTAGCGGTACAACTATCTTGAGCAGCACCGTTGTAGATATATTGGAAGTCTTACCTTTGTGGGAACGCGCCCAACCAATCCTGCAAGCTATCCCAGAAGTTGATGGTAGTAAAAGTGACCCTGGTCGATTATCTGGTCGAGTCGAAATTAAAAATGTGGTATTTCGCTATGGCAACGACGGACCGCTTACCGTTGATGATGTTAGTTTACGAGCAGAAGCAGGAGAATTTATCGCTCTCGTTGGTCCTTCTGGAAGCGGTAAATCCACGTTATTTCGACTTTTGTTAGGATTTGATACTCCGGAGTCTGGCAGCATCCATTACGACGGACAGGAACTTGCTGGGTTAGATGTAAATGCAGTCCGCAGACAGTTAGGCGTTGTTTTACAAGGCAGTCGTTTGATGTCTGCGTCTATCTTTGAGAATATTTCTAGTAACGCCGTTTTGACAATGGATGAAGCCTGGGAAGCCGCAAAGATGGCAGGTTTAGCTGATGATATCACGGCAATGCCGATGGGGATGCATACAGTAGTCAGTGAAGGCGGGACAAATCTTTCCGGTGGACAGCGACAGCGATTATTGATTGCGCGATCGCTTGCCTTCCGTCCGCGAATTCTGCTTTTTGATGAAGCCACCAGCGCGTTAGATAACAAAACACAAGCGATAGTTAGCGAAAGCCTTGAAAAGCTGAATGTTACCCGCATCGTCGTAGCACATCGACTCAGCACTATTCTTAATGCCGATCGCATTTACGTTCTGCAAAATGGACGATTAGTACAAGAGGGTAATTTTGACCAACTTGCCCACAAAGAAGGACTATTTAGTCAACTCATCCAGCGGCAGCGGCTATAATGCTTCGCTCAAGTTCAATGGCTCCCAACTGCAACCAACCTAAGCAACCAAGGTTGGACATACTTTCTTCTGGGAAATAATCAAAAAGCAGTGGAACTCACGCAAAAATCTCTTTCCATCACAGAAAGAAAGTATTGTTGGTTCCTAACATCCCTATTTTGCCAATAACTTGGGAATGCAAGCCTTGTACTATAATGCCCAAGGTGATACATCCCGTGCGATGCGATTGAGTTGAGAAAGCGCGGTTTAGAAATTGGCGCACTACATAATAGATGGCTTGAAATCCAGAATAGGACGGTGAATAGTTGTATACTCTACTGCCAAGGCTAACTTAATTTCAAATTGTTCGCGTAGTTTTGCTCTTTCTAAACCTTTCTCAATTTCACGTAACTCTTCGTCTACACGAAGTGGATTAGTACCTTTTGGATTTGCGGTCATTATTAGGATTTTTTGCATCAGCTAGCATCTTTAACAAGTGTCAATAAAGTAATGATAACTACCTCTCATCTCTGATTGGCATCTTTATTAAAGTAATTTCACTGATAAGGGAGTCACAAAAAACACTTAGAGTCACATTCTCAGTACTACTTAATCCTTATCCGAGAAGTATTGCAAGTTCTTTTACCGAGTCTGTCGATACTTTAGTCAATGTTTACTACTTTATGACGATAAATTTAAAACTCAATTATGTGTAAGCTTGCATACATTAACATAAATCATATTTAGAAGTTTTTGCTTCTGGTGATAATTCTCATGCAACTCAAGTCAGCACGTTCTTACGCGCCCCTCTCGATTGTCGCAGCATTGTTAGCGATGGCACTCAAGTTTGGCGCTTATTTTTTGACTAAATCTGTAGGGTTGTTCTCTGATGCTGCTGAATCACCTGTAAATTTAATTACAGCACTGTTTGCATTATGGGCGCTAACTTTGGCGGCAAAACCACCCGACACCTCATATGCTTTTGGTCAATCCAAAGCCGAGTATTTTGCTAGTGGACTGGAAGGCGCACTGATTTTGGTGGCAGGAGTTGCTATTGCTTTTGAAGCGTCACAGCGCTTGGCTCATCCACAAGCGTTAGAGCAGATTGGGCTAGGGCTAGGGCTTTCAGTTGTGGCAACAGCAATTAATGGTGGTGTGGGTTTAATTCTGCTACGAGCTGGAAGACGGTTGCGATCAATCACGTTACGGGCTGACGCGCAGCACCTGTTCACTGATGTCTTGGTTTCCTGTGGTGTTTTACTTGGTGTGTTGTTGGTGAAATTGACGGGTTTTCTTGTCCTTGATCCGGCGCTCGCACTGATTGTGGCTACCTATATTTTTTGGACAGGGATGCGTCTACTGCGTGAAACCGGTGCTGGCCTCTTAGATATGGCATTACCAGAAGCAGAGCAGCAAATCATCGCGGATATATTAGCAGATTACGAAAAGAACGGCATTTTGTTTCATGCACTACGCACACGAGTAGCTGGCTCCCGTCAATTTGTATCTTTCCACATCCTTGTACCAGGAGATTGGACAGTTCAAAGCGGTCACCAGCTATGTGAGGAAATTGAGTTACGGATTATCAAAGCGCTACCGGGAACTAATGTCGTTACCCATTTAGAACCACTGTCAGACCCCATATCATGGGCTGATCGGGATTTGGATCGGATAACCTAATCTTGAGTCAGGTCCCATAGTTGCGTTATTTACTCATTCCGACCCCATAAAGTCATATCAAGTTCGGTTAATTAGTTATTATTCATGTTGCATAAAACCCCACCCCTTTCCCCTCCCCGCTTGCGGTTCGGGGATGTAAAGCACAGCTTTACTGGGGTGGGGTTCTGCTTTGATTATAAGTATTCAAATGAAATCTTTCCGTCATCTAGCAAGCTCAGCACATCCAAAACGTAAGTTTATTTTTATACTTATATCCGTATTTACAACATTAATACTGCTGATGGTCAATGCTTGCAAATCATCAGAAGTACTGACATCATCAAAAATAGACCCTCCATCACATACTCAGCCAAAAATGCACACCCCTTTACGTATACGTACCCATCCACACATACCCGGACAATTTGATTGGGATAACGTCAATATTCAGGGAATGGGTTACGTTACAGGTTTGGTAGCAAGTTCAGTATCACCATATGATGTATATATTCGCACAGATATTGGTGGACCGTACCGCTTCGACCGCACAAATTATCAATGGCTGCCCCTCATGGATATGTTTGCCACCAACTTTTCAGGTGGAGGTATTGGGGTAGAAAGTATCGCCGTTGATTCTATCTCTAACAAAGTCTATGCAGCAATCAACTATAGAAACTCAACAGTCAAAGAAGAACACGGTAAAATTAAGTACAATTATTCTGGTGAAGTCATGGTTTCCACTGACAAAGGCAAAACATGGAAACCGACGGGTTTAAAGACAAATAATGTTTACTTAGGTCCAAACAATGCTTATCGCTCAGATACAGGAGAGCGTTTATCCATCGATCCAAACAAGTCTGGGTTGCTGTATTTTGCTTCTCGCAGAGATGGGCTTTGGAAAAAAGATGGTGAAAAAGCGTGGACTCGTGTTCGCAATGGACTACCCGAACCCGACACTCTACCAGGATATAAAAATCCTGATAATTCTGATAATAAAGATTTACCCGGTTTTACATTTGTGACATTTGACAAGAGATCGGGTACACCCAACAACCCCACCAAAACTATCTATGTCGGAATTCACGGCAACGGTGTATGGCGTAGTCAAGATGCAGGGAATTCATGGAGCAACATAGCAGGTGGCAACGATCCATTACGGAGTGCGATCGCAACTGATGGAACGCTCTACGTCAGTTTCGGGACTTTACCGAGCAATGGAAGCAACACATCTGGAAATGTTCGCAAGTATAACAATACTTGGACTGAGATTACTCCCGATGGAACGGGTAGACTTTATTCAGCGATCGCAGTGCAAGCGAATCAGCCAAACACCGTGATGGCAATCTCCGACAAATACGTCTACCGCTCCATTAACGGTGGTAAAAATTGGGACAATAAAACAATGTACATGGGTGCCAAAGAAGCCAGTAACCCGAAAGATCCGGTCAATTCCTCCGCTCCCAACTATTATCAGTCATATTCAGCAACAGGTGCCGCTGCTATAGTCATCGATCCTAGCAATCCCAAACAGGTTTGGTGGACAAACGGTTGGGGTGTAGCTCGTACAGATGACGTGACAATTGCTACTCCCGTCTACACATGGCTGATGAACAATCTTGAGGAACTAGATGCAAAAATCGTCCGCGTTCCCCCCAAACCCAAAAACCAAGGTGGAGCCGACCTACTGAGTGCCGTACAAGACATGATTGGCTTTCGCCACATTAACCGCAATCAAGTCCCTTTTACCAAGATTAACCCTCAGAACATCCCCATCAACCCAGCTTACAAATCAGCGAATCCCCATTGGACAGTTTATCCTGTCCCCTTTCCACACGTAGCCGGTGCCACAAGCATGGATTACTCCTACAATCACCCAGACTACGCTGCATTTGTCGGCTTTCACCAGTGGCAGAACTGGCCTATCTATGGCATGACAAACGATAACGGTCAGACATGGAAAGCGTTTCCCTCTATCCCCACAGAAAATCTCTGGAAATCAGATAAATCCAGTCAGGAGCAAGCTCTCCCCATCGCTGGTCAAATTGCCATGTCCCCAACAAACCCACAAAATATGGTTTGGGCACCATCATGGGGCCCGTGGCCACACTATACAACAGATGGCGGCAAAACATGGAAGTTAGCTTACAACATAGATCACGACCCAAAACCTAATCCCTACGATCCCCAGAACAATGACCACATTCACTACCAAGTCCTACCCAAGTCTTGGGCTAATAGTATTTCCCCGTGGGTAAGTGCGTATATTTTGGCAGCAGATCGCAAAGATCCAAAAGGTCAAACATTTTACTACTACGATGGCTGGAAGTTTTACTACAGTTATGACGGTGGTGCCAACTGGAAAAAAGGTGCATCTGGAAATTTACCCACATGGCTGATTCACCCTACGATTGTTTCCAATCCCACAAAACAAGGAGACATCTGGATGAGCTTTGCTCGCAACCCAGAAGATGTCAATGGTAACAAATTGTACCATTCTACCGACGGTGGTAAGAATTTCACTATTGTCTCTTCTGTCAATAGCTGTGAGTTTGTCACCTTCGGCAAAGGTTCCTCACAGACAAAACCCTACATTTATATCTTCGGTCGTATCGGTAGTGCAAGCCAAGATACCATGTACAAGTCCATCGACATGGGGCAAAGCTGGATTCAGATTAGTAACCCCACTTGGCAGCAATTCCCAGGATTAACATATCTAGAAGGCGATATGCGCTCTCCCAATCTAGTCTATGCTGCATTATCAGGTCGTGGTATTATCGTCGGTACTTCCAATTGATGGAAGAATAGCTAAGTACAATGTTTTATAAATTCGTAGCGTTTTGGTTCGTAGTTGCGCTTTAGCGCTACGAACGATGACATTATTTTCCAGAGCGTCACGAACTTGTGAAATTTTGTACTAAGGTATTCTGTGCCATTGGCTCATATGGTCCAAAGCCACTTTCAAGCTTCTTCTGATTTTCGGAAATCTTCACCAGGTGGATGCCAACCGCCTTTTGTCCAAAGACGACGCGCCTTCACGACAGAGCCTTCATTGTGACGTTCGTCATTAAGGTCTAAACGATTACAAGTAGCTCTCCCTGTAGGAGTTATACCAATAATTTTTAAACCATCTGCTGACCATATAAAGTGGTCTGACCACTTTTGCTTACGAGGATTAAATAAAGGGATTATATCCTGTGTTTCGGGATCGATACCAGTTGTAAAGTTGTAGCGATACCCATTACATCGTTGACATGCTAATGCTAAATTATTAGACTCATCTGAACCACTAAGAGATTGTGGAACGATATGGTCAATAGAAAACAGAGCTGCACTTGCTTCTTCTAAAGAATGACAGTATTCGCAAAGGAATTTTGCTCTTTCTCTAACTAATTTTTTACTTGATCATTAACCGTCATGATTCAGCAATTATCCTAGCATTGAGCAAAGTAAAAATTCTATCAAGTTCTAATATTCCTGCTAATTCTGCTTCTTCGGAGTCAGTCAGCATAAATGCTTTTCTCTTCTCGGAAAGTTCTTCAAGCCGAGACTGTAGTTCTGTTGTGAATTTGAACAAAAGCAAATTTCTAACTTTGCTGATTTGAATTCCAGACTCAACCCAGGATGAGGGCTGAACCATCATTTGAGTAATCATGACTATATCGTGATAAGTTGAGCAATGGTCTTATATTAACCAAATCTTACCTCTCCAGTTTGCGCGTATGAAAGCATGCGAGAGTGCAGTTACAAACCTGACTTGAACAAATTTATGAAAAATTTCAGAAATTATGGGAACTATTAGTGGAGTATTACTTTAGATAATAATTGCCCAGAGAGGGCAAAATTATGGAAACGCAAAATTCCAATGGTCCGTATAAGTCAAATAAGATACTTCGTTTAGCAGCATCTTTCGTAGCAACCTTAGCACTCGCTAGTGGTATTCATTCTGCTAGTGCGACTTCCACAAAAACAGCATCAACTCAACTGGGCGAAACACAACCACTCATTGCCCAAACCCATACTAACACCACTCAAAGTCAACTAATACCAGCATCTGCGTTGACAATCATCCCCATCATTGTTGTTGGCGGTTTAGTCATATGTGTTCCCTTGCTCTTTGGTGGACTGATAGTGATAGGCGAACGTGAAGTTGGCATTGTGGTGAAGAAATTCACTCTTTCCAAGCGCGGACTCCCACCAGGACGGCTGATTGCGATGAATGGGGAAGCAGGTTTGCAGGCTGATACTCTTGCTCCTGGTTGGCACTGGGGGCATTGGCTTTGGCAATACTCAGTGCGTAAAGAATCTGTTATAGTTGTTTCCCAAGGTGAAATTGCCTTGATTGTCGCTGCAGATGGTGCATCCAACCCCCCAGAACGCATCCTGGGTAAGGTTGTAGATTGTGACAATTTTCAAGATGCCCGAAAATTCCTGACTCAAGGTGGGGAAAAGGGTCGGCAAATGGGTTTCTTAACTGCTGGTACCTACCGCATCAATACTGCCTTATTTAAAGTTATTACAGCAGCGAATGCCAACGCCCACGGCATGAGTCCTGAACAGTTGCGGGTGTACAGCGTTATGTCTGATAAAGTTGGCATTACCACAACTTTGGATGGGATGCCAATTCCAGGAGGTGAAATCGCCGGCCCTGCGATCGCAGCACACGACAATTTCCAGAACGGGCAGAGATTTCTGGATGGCGGTGGGCGACGTGGTTTACAAGAGCAAATTCTTCTTTCTGGATCTTGGAACCTCAATCCTTGGTTTGTCCAAATAGAACAAGTTGCCATGACGGAAATTCCCATTGGGTATGTGGGTGTCGTAATTTCTTTTGTGGGCAAAGCACATGAAGATATCAGTGGCGCAGCCTTTACTCACGGTAATTTGGTGAATTCGGGACATAAAGGCGTATGGGTGGAACCACTGTATCCAGGTAAGCACCCCGTCAATACCCGCGTCATGAAAATTGAATTAGTGCCAACGACCAACATTGTTTTAAACTGGTCGGGGCGTACCGAACGCCACAGCTATGATGCTAAGCTAGCTTCCTTGACAGTACGTTCTAGAGACGGATTTGCTTTTGATTTGGAAGTCGCGCAGATTATCCACGTCGGTGCTTTGGATGCTCCCAAGGTGATTTCTCGCGTGGGTTCAATGCAAAATTTAGTAGATCACGTGTTAGAACCGACTATCGGTAACTATTTCCGCAACTCGGCTCAAGACTATACTGTACTAGACTTTCTCTGTGCTCGGAGCGAACGCCAAGCTGAAGCGGCTGAGTTTATTAAGACAGCGTTGCGGGCTTATGATGTGCAAGCGATTGACACTCTCATTGGTGACATTCAGCCGCCAGCAACACTGATGCAAACCCAGACAGATCGCAAAATTGCGGAAGAACAACGCAAAACTTTTGAAGTCCAGCAACTCGCACAAACGCAACGGCAGCAACTTGTAAGAGAGACGGCTTTGGCTGATATCCAGCAAGAAATGGTGAAGTCGGAACAGGGTGTGAAGATTGCCGAACTTCAAGCTAAAGCTGACATCCAACAAGAAATGGTGAAGTCGGAACAGGGTGTGCAAATCGCCGAACTCAAAGCAAATGCCAAAATCAAGGCAATGACAGGTGAAGCGGAGACGATTCGCTTAAAAGCAACTGCAGAAGCCGAATCTATACGGTTAAAAGCTACGGGTGAAGCTGAATCTCAACGCCTGAAAGGTTATGCGGAAGCAGAAGCTATCCGCGCTACAGGTAACGCAAAAGCGGAAGCTTATGGTGCTGGTGTAGAAGCTTTGGGAGCGCAAGGTTATTCGGCAATGCAACTAATGCAAATTATCGGCGATCGCAATGTCCGCTTGATCCCAGATGTTCTCGTTGGTGGAAATGATGGCAGTACTAAAGGCTTGGTGGATGGACTACTGTCAATGATTTTGTGGAATCAAACTGCCAAGTCAGGGGAGACGACGCTACCAGCTCCACAACAACCAGTTGCTCAACCACAACCAACGCCGCTTAATGGAAATCAGCCTGTGTTAGGTGATTTTTCTTTGAAGGACGTAGACAGATAATTATATTCTCACGCAAAGGCAAGGCAGTGCGTTAGCTCGCTGTGCGCTATAGGAGGTGAGACCAGTGCTGCGGGAGGGTTTCCCTCCGCAGGCATCTGGCGTTAGCGCAGCGTTAGCG
>JAQYWP010000855.1 GCA_029379285.1 Rhizonema sp. PD38 | reverse complement strand
GGCGTGCTGCAATGGATGATGACTATATGCTCACCCTGTTGGCAGCTGCACTAGCCGACCCCACTCAGGAGACGTAACCTAGCTGTCAATAGCGTTTGAGATGCGCTTACCCTGTTCCACTGAAGACAATTATTGCTGTATAATTGTCACTTATGACAGTTATAAGGAATATAGCAATTCTATTTTATTTTCATGAGCAGGGTGATAAAAAGCGTATATTAAGCTAATAGCTAACAACTAATTAATGCTGACTTTGCAACCTTCTCATTTCGAGTTGGACATCTAAAGCAATCTGTAATGCTTCATTCAGCAACTGCCCATGTTCAGTAGCTTGTTCGGTCACTTGCATTGATGCTAAAGTCGCTAAGTTATTGGTAAATAAATCTGTATTACTAATAATAAATTTTTTGTTTTCTCGCAAAATTCTTTCTGTCTTCAAAGCCCGAACTAAATCAGATCTTGTAAGTTTCAGTGCTTCAATGACTTTCTGTCTTTGCTTGACAGTCACTTCTGGATTTCCTGCTGCTTCTATTTGATCGTTGATATCTATCGCTTTAATAACAGCATTATACCTCTCAACATCGCTTAGAAGAATTTTGAGAGAATGTGTCATGTTATTTTTGACAATTTTACTTCTTTGTTTCCAGAGCAAATATAATGCTATTTGTACAATAATTGCTCCTAAGATACCTGAGAATATTAACAATATCCAAGAGGGGATTGTAATCCATGTAGCAAAGAATTTCAGCGAAATATCAAATATTATGTGAGTTAAAAATAAAATAGAAAAGCCTAAAAAAATTACAGTAGCACCTTCCGAACCCTTCATTTTTTTGAGAATTTGCTTTGTCCATCTTTTTAAAGGATTGGTGATGATAATGATTTCCTCATTAACTGGTAAATGAGCTAGTTTCTGAAGTTCTTTTTGCGGAATTTCCAAGCCATATAAATCATCCTGCACAAATCAAACTCCTCATTACGTGAAAGATTTTATGTCAATATATAACAATCCAACTTGTCACATATAAATCCAGTGAAGATTGTGTATTTTCACAAAAATTAATTTTATCTGTCAATCAACTCTTCTTGTGTTACAGATAATACAATAAAAGGCGTTCTAGGCGGTTCGTTTTCTTCTCTATATTTTTTACGATTCCTCCACGGATTGCTATAGTTCATCACCTATACCAACTTAGGTAGAGGGTTTGTCCTGCCGGAACGGCTGAATGCTTACACTCTCCATAAAGTTTGCACAGTATCTCTACCTTACTCCTCTTAACCTTTTACCTCAACCAGAACCGTATTGGACAACTCTATGTTGCACTTTTAGGACTTACACACACAAGGAGCAGTTTCTCTGTTTTTTAAATGTAGGGTGGGTAATGCTAAGCAATACCAGGTTTATAACCTTCAAGAGCAGGTATTATCTACCCTACACTTATACATGGTGCATTTCATTAGTTAAAAGTTCGTAGTAAGCACGAAGAGTGCTTAAAATTGAGCGATAAATCGCTCACTACAGAACTTCTCCGCGTCGATCTTAACCTGTCATAATATAAAGTTGTATTTATTCACGCCAACTTACTTAATTCAGTGGTTCAACCGTAGCTTTCAAACCATTATTATTCAATATTTTCACCATACTGTCGGCATGATTTCGACTGTTAAAGACTCCTGCTTGCATCACTGCTACACCGCGCCAGACAGTTTGAAAAGCACCGGGAGCAAGTACTTTTACTACTTGCAGATCCCTTTCATTTTGTACTTGTACCATCACTCGGTAACGGACATCTGTCTGAGTGGCAGTTGCGACTGTTTGGGGTGGCTCTGTACTTTTCGTCAAAGTTGCTGTTTGAGGCGCTGCTAATTTTGGCATAATACTAGTATTGCCTGTAGGAATATTAAGATTGGGAACGGGTAAGAGAGCTGCATTCCCTATTGGGGCTGGTTCTAAAACTGGTAAAGTCTGTCTCTTACTGCTATTTTGTACTGATGTTGATGCGACTGGGTTAAACTCAGTTACATTTGCAGGTTGTATTTGGCGTGGCGAAATTTCTGTAAGATTCACTGCACTTCTACCTTGCCGAGTTTCTGTGTCAACTTGTGTGTTTGAGGACATAGCAACAGGTGCGGACTGCGGTGCAGTAAACTCAATGCTGTTGGGAGAAATTCGGACATAATTTAATTGTGATGTCGTCGGTTGCTTTGCTGAGACTTGTGTTGTCGTTGCAGGTAATCGCCCAACATCACCTCTCAAATTGCTAGGAGTCGGAAACCCAGCGCCTTTAGAGGTAGGCAACTGAGGTGCAGCAGGTGGTACGACTGGCTGTGGTGGCACCGTTAGACGATTCAACTGTCTGGAATCGTCATTTTGCACAATGCTATTACTAGGAGCGACTTGTGGCAAACGGCGTGAAGTAGATAAAGCTAAATTCCTTGCGTCTTCACGTCCCCCTGTCGCCGCATCCGCTAATTTCCTCGCGTCTCCCCTTTCTATTGTGCCGCTTATATCTACCATCCCAATCACGCGATCGCCATTCAAGCTATTCCCATAAGCAACAATTGTCTGCTTAGCTGTACTGGCGTTAATATCATAACGGGCATTGTTGCGAAACTGATTCCCACCAGGTTCCGATGTACTCCCTAAATCTGGTATTGCTTGGGAGAGTGCGACTAATCCATCTTCTCGACTATCTTGAATCAAATTATTCCGTAAAAGTGGACGGGAAGAAGCCTGTACCAAAATGCCACTTCTATTGTTTTGAACAGAATTACCAACCAGTATAGGAGAGGCATTTTGGGCAATATTAATACCATAACCCGTTTGCTCGAACACATTTGAACGCACTTCCGCACGGGAATTACCAGTAATTGTGATCCCATTCGCCCCATTACGATAAAAATAATTGTTGCGAACCTTAGGCGTACCGTCGCCAGTTACAGCAATTCCATCTTGCGTACTGCCAGTAAAGGTGTTTTGCTCAATAACTGGACTAGTGGTTTCAATCCATAAACCGTAGCCACGGGGATTGGGGTTTGTCACCGTTACTCCAGTTAAGGAAGCCAAGTTTGCACCAACAATTGTGATATTTTTACTGCCGAAGGTTCGGGTGAGATAATCACCGCCTCCAAGGATTGTAATACCACGCCCTTTGCTGCTAGAGTCCCCTTGAATCGAAACACCAGGTTTTAGGATCAGGGGAAAAACTTCTCCAGTCTGGGTGCTGTATGTTCCTTGTGAAAGCCTGATGACAGTGTTGCTACTAGCGACTCGCAGTGCTTGAGTCATTGTTTTCACTGGAGTACTTTCATTACCATTGCTCTTGTCGTCTCCACTACTTGGGTTGACAAACAACACGTTAACCTGAGACATTGTCTTGGCACCGATTTGCCCGTGATCTGATGTTGGTATCTGAGCCATCGCAGGAGCATGACTTGTGGTAAGTAATGCTACACTTACAACTCCCATGCTAACGGTGAAAAATAAAACTGATAAATGAGATACTGAAAGCATTGCTATTTGGAGAACGGAAAATGATTTGCAACTTTTAGTAATTAGCTTTGTAAACGGGACACCTGTCCTACAAGACTTAGGAAAAACGTGGGGGTGAATCACCTTTATGACACTCCTTTAACCAATTAGGAATTATTGAGACTTATAAAAACGCTCGCTTATCTCTGTCGTCTGATTCACGCATAGCAATGCTGAATGCTTTAGATACAATAATGATGACGGAAGCTCGAGAGTTCAAACGACATCAGGGGTTAGTTAGATACACTGTTTGGTAACTTTTGCCTAAGTTATAACAAAATAATTTCATAAAGAATCTATAGAGATGCGAAGAACATTGCGAATATGAAACAGGCTGACTGTTACGATGGAAGCAATAATGGGGTTGTTGTAATGGTCGAGCCATACAGCCAAAAAGAGCAAGTACAGCAAGTTGTTTACCGCATCTTAGACGCTAACTTGGATCGCGCCCGTGAAGGGTTGCGAATTATTGAGGAATGGTGTCGCTTTGGTTTAAACAATGCCCAGTTGGCTCTTGAATGCAAGAAAGAACGGCAAGAATTAGCCATCTGGCATACTGCTGAACTACGAGCGGCACGGAATACTCAGGGCGATCCGGGGACTGAATTAACTCATCCTCAAGAGGAACAACGCACTAGTATTAAAGCGTTGTTACAAGCTAACTTCTGTCGCGTACAAGAAGCCATGCGAGTATTGGAAGAATACAGCAAGCTTTACAACCCAAATA
>JAQYWP010000102.1 GCA_029379285.1 Rhizonema sp. PD38 | reverse complement strand
CCGTAAGAATCTGCCCGCGCCAAGGACGCAGAGAAATCAGATAGGTAATCTTACATCGGGAAGGGAGTAATAAATAGGTCGGTACAAATAAATAAAGGTTTGTAATTACGCTTCATATTATGTTCGGTAAATGAGTTATAAATAAAAGATAAGTTCGTAGCTACGCTTTAGCGCTCTCAAACTGTTAAGAGCGAGAAAGCGCAACTACAAACATTATTCTAAGTGTTCAACCGAACATGAGTTCAACGCTCGAGAAATTCGTGTAGTTTGGTTCTGCTATGTCTATCTACTTACCATCCCCAACTACCAAAACCCCCTTTGAATGGTCCGACAATATCACTTGTAATCCAGCCACCGTAAAAATTTCCTGGTTGCGGCTGCACCTTTTCCTTATTCACGTAGCAGGCATCCATTAAATGGGCATAAAAAGCTACATAATCTTTAATAGATTTGAAGTAGTCGGTAGGATTAGAATAAAACCATGCAGCATTTTGGACTTCTTTATCGTTGACGCGAATCGTGTAGTAACTGGCACGTCCTTTCCATTCACAAAAACTTGATTGTGGCGTTAGTATCAAGTACTCCATTTTGATATCAGTCGGTGGAATATAATATCCTGGCGGATGACTAGTTTCCAGAACACGCTTTGCACTATGAGTATCTACAATAGTGACACCGTTAAAAATAATTTGGATATGTTTGTTAGTGTCTTCTAGACGCGGTGGACGAGGGTAATCCCAGACAGATTCTTGTCCGACACCAGGTTCAATTCTATCTTCTCTTATCATTATGGGATGGCTGATTGCTAATTACTAATCGCATGATCGCTAATTGCTTACCGCACTTCTTTAATACTATCAATTTGCTTAGTAAACATTTCTGTAAACAAACTCATGACAGTTCGTTCTTCATGCACTTTAATGTTAGCGGTGACAGCCATTCCTGACTGCAAGGAGATATTTTTACCTTCAGCTGCTAGTGATTGTCTATCCAAATGGATTTTCGCTGGAAAACGATAATACTGGTGTGTTTGATCGGGTGGTAATGCATCTGATCCAATCGAAACGACTTCTCCTTTAATATCGCCAAATTCACTGAAAGGAAAAGTATCAATTCTTACATCCACTTTCATTCCTTCCCGTACAAAACCAATATCTTTGTTTGTCACAAAAGCCTCAGCGATATAACTGTCCGTTGGGACAATTTGCAAAAGTTTTTGGGTGGAGTTTGCTACAAAGCCAGGGTTCTTTGCTTGCAAATCAAAGACAGTTCCGGCGACAGGAGCGCGAACTTCTTGATATTTAATATTTAATTGAGCTTGAGCAATTTTGCTATTATTCTCAGCTAAATGCTGTTCATTTTCTAAAAGAATTTTACTTAACTGACTATCTATTTCTGAGATACGCTTTTTATTGTCAGCTATCTTATCCACCACTGCTTTACTAGAAACAGCGACTGCATTTTTGAACTGCTCTTGTCCTTGGGCGATTTCATATTTTAAGCGTAACTGTTCCTCCTGAGATTTCTGCACTTCCGCAGTCAGGGTTTCCACTTGTTTTTTTTGTTGGAGAAACTGAAGCTGAGATATTCCGCCTTGTTCCGCCAAATTTTTCATTCTATTCAAAATGTTCTGCTCAATAGCTAAACTCGCTCTATTAGCACTGATTTGGACTAAGTTTTGAGATGCCTTCTTCTTACTTTGTTCGATCTGCATTTTAGCTGTAGCAGAACGAGAATCTAGCTCTGTTTTGGTAGCTAGGAGACGTTGTTGTTCATCAGAACCTAAACCCTTACCGGTCCCAGAATTTTTTAATTCAGTCCGCAAGAGTTCGTTCTCTGCTAATAAAGCTGCCCGATTTTTCAACAGAAAGACAGTTTCTTTGGATAAGTTGCCTTGCATAAATTCTCTTTCTGCAGCTTCAGCCGAACCTAACTCCATTAAATGGCGGTAAATCTGGTTTTCTTGCATTAACGAAGCCCGAACTTTTAGCAAGGAACTTAGTTCAGCTTTACTGGCAATCGAGTCAAAAGTAAGTAATAAGTCTCCAGGTTTAACTTTTTGTCCATCTTTGACAAAAACTTCTTTAACCACTCCATTAATTGGAGCTTGAATTTCTTTTACCGTTCCTTCAGGTTTTAATTGTCCTGTCGCCGGTACGACTTGCTCGATTTTCGCTAAGTAAGCCCAAGCAACTCCAAAGCAAGCTGATGCCATCAATGTCATCATGATTGCACGGGACCAAAATGGAGATTGACGAAGTACAACGGAATGCTCAAAATTGGAACTCTTGAAATCAACTTCCCTTGAGTTTGGCTTTTTGGTTTCAGTAGTGAGCAACCGAGAACCTATTTTAACTTTCTGTTGATCATTTTGTTTTCGATAGTTGCCGTTAAGTGAATTCTCATTTAGTTGAGTCATGGTAGTTATTAGTTGGTGCTGGGTGATTGGTGCTTGTGATTGTTAGTGGTCAAAAAAAACTAGTATCTACTAACTCCTACCTCCTTACAACTTTGCTTCTTGTTGATTGTAAAGGTAGTAATAATGACCTTTCAACGCCATCATTTCATTATGGTTGCCGTGTTCAATAATTTTTCCAGCATCCATAACAACAATCATGTCTGCATTTCTAACGGTATTGAGGCGATGGGTAATAAAAAACACTGTGCTACCCTCAAATGCCTTAGCTAAATTAAGACAGACTTGTCTTTCTGTTGGATAATCTAAAGCACTGGTGGCTTCATCTAAAACTAGTAATTTTGGTTTTTGTAAAACAGAGCGGGCGATCGCAATTCTTTGCCTTTGTCCACCGGAAAGTGCTGCACCTCTTTCACCCACTCGCGTATTATAACCGTTGGGTAAGTTCATAATAAACTCATGGGCAACTGCAATGCGAGCAGCCTCAATGACTTCATCAGTTGATGCATCGGGATTAGTTAAGGCAATATTGTCTTGAACTGTTCCATCAAACAGTAATGTATCTTGAGGAACAACACCAATTTGTCGCCGTAGAGAGTAGAGTTCTACCTTAGCAATGTCATAACCATCTACTAAAATTCTACCAGACTCAGCTTCGTAAAGTCTCAGTAGCAACTTCATCATCGTACTTTTCCCCGATCCACTTTGTCCAACTATTCCGACAAATTGACCGCTAGAAATTTCCAAATTGACGTTGCAAAGCTGCAATGGTCCAGTTGTGCCAAATCGGAAGGAAAGATTTTCGTATTTTACTGCTCCGGCAATTGAAGGTAAGGGAATATTGAGGCGATCTTGTTCTGCTTCTTGGGGTGTATCAACAATATCGCCTAAACGCTCCAAAGATAATGCAGTTTCTTGGAAGTTTTGCCAAAGTTGAGCCAAGCGCAATATGGGGCTAGTGACGTAACCAGATATAATCCTGAAGGCGATTAATTCACCTAGTGTTAATTCTTTTTGCAGCACAAGATAAGCTCCCACCCATAACACAAGCAAGCTGCTGAGTTTGTTCAGAAAATTACTGGTTGAGTTGGCGAGGGTGGACACGACGACGGTTTTAAAACCAGCTGCTACGAAACGAGCATAACGCTCTTGCCAGGAAAAACGCGCTCTCAACTCGATATTCTGCGCTTTCACTGTTTGAATTCCCGACATCACCTCGACTAAATAAGATTGAGTTTCGGCGTTGCGTTCGGCTTTGCTCCGTAACTGTCGGCTTACAGTCGGCGCAGCAATTAAAGTGAGTGTGATAAATATCGGGATTGTTCCTAAACCAACAGCGGTAAGTTTCCAACTGTAAAACAGCATCACGACAATATAAACTACCGAAAACAAAGCATCTAACACCACTGTTAAAGCAGTTCCGGTGAGAAATTGGCGTATATTTTCTAACTCGTTGATGCGAGTAGACAGTTCTCCTACAGGACGGCGTTCAAAATACCGTAACGGTAGACGTAGGAGGTGATCGATAATTTCCGATCCCAAACCCATGTCGATACGATTTGTCGTATCGACAAATAAGTAAGTCCGCAATGTTGTCATTACTGCCTCAAATAGCCCTACCACTAATAGTAAAACCCCCAAAACGTGTAGGGTGCCGATACTATTTTGAGTGATGACTTTATCAATAATTAACTGAACAACCAGTGGGTTTGCTAACGCGGCTAACTGTACGAATAAAGAAGCAATAAAAACTTCTATCAGGACTCGGCGATGACTTGACAAATAGGGAAGAAACCACTTCAAACCAAAGCGTTGCTGAGGTGTTGCTTTGGTTTGGGAGATGAGCAATACCTTTACCTGAGGCTGATAGTTAGTTTCTTCAGTCTCTAATTTTGCCAGCAGTTCAGTAGGTTTACAGCGCAAAATTCCCTTAGATGGTATACCTACAACGACATGATTCGTCTCCACTTCATATAAAACGGCAAAGCTATCAGCATAGCGAATCAGTGCTGGTGTAGGAATGCGCGTTATCGCAGCCGTGGGTATATCCACTAGTTGTGCTTTGAGTCCAATCAATTCTGCCAAGTAAGCACAAACTGGAAATGATATGGTTCCTTGACGCTTGATTTGGTCATTGAAGATGCGGCGAATAACCTCCCGTCGAAATGGCATTTCCAGGTGTTTTGAAACCATTTGGAAACAAGCGATCGCAGAGTTTAATTGCCCCTTCCCACTAAAAAATGGATATTTTTTAGTTTTTCGTCTACTTTTTGGGGGATTATATTGTTCAAATTCTGGTAGTTCAATGTCTGGTGCATAGGGAATCTCTTCACCATTACTCTCTAATGTTGTGTCATCCACAGTTATCTGAACTGGAGAGTCTAGCAATGACAAATCCCAAGGTTGCAAACCAATCAAACGCGCCGACTGCTTTTTTCCTTGAACCTCTACAATGTTTTCCTCACTGCTTAATTCTAAACGAGAACCAGGTGAAAAGTCAGTGACTGTTACACCACCACTCACAAACCAAATGTTTTCGCTGTCGAGTTGATTTAACGAAGTTCTTCCTGATGGAAGGTAATGTACTTTAGCTCCTCCTAAAGCATTTAGAGCAATTTCTTTGAGATTTGCACCGCCCAAAGCTTGCATTTCTAACTGAGTACCAAGGATTTCAAAGATTTCTACCAAGTGAGTCCGGTTTTTACGTACAGACGCAAACGCTGGGTATAAATCGATTAAGCGCAAATAGTCTGCCGTACCAATTGTTAAACAGATAACTTCGGTCGAAGCGATCGCTGTTTCACAAGCTATGTCCCGTAACAAGCTTACCTCGCCGATCATTGCTCCTGTCTCGAGCAATTCTAAAGTTGTTGGCATTTTTGTGCGGGGATCGTATGCCAACAACCTCGCTTTTCCTTCATAAATAATTCCGACTCGCTCGGCTAATTTTTCTTTACCGAGAATCTTCTGACCTATGCGGTAGCGCCAGGGCTGTATCTGTTGTGATATGCTAGCAATCTCCTCAGATGGTAATTGGTCAAAACCTTCTAGGTTGGTAAGAAATTCTTGAAAACCGCTTTTTATGTATGTCATACCAATTTTAGATTTTAGATTGAGTTAACCATCCAGGTATTCAAAGTCACTTCGCCGACGCACCACACTTCTTAATTATTCTACTAAGGACAGATGATAATGACGAGGGGAGTCTCCTTATGATTACGGTATGCTTAAGTTTTTCTAGCGTAGATTTACGACCGTATGAACATGCTCACATCGCTTTGAACTCATGTCCAAAATTGCTGAAGCTGGTTCCTAGCTTAGCTTAGGTTAGTTTTTCCTATTGAGCTAATTACGGTATCCTCGATAGTGAGAGATTATTCCGACACTTATAAAGTTTGCCGTTTTCAGCAAAGCTTTTGGTACAAAACAAGTACGCTCACTCGTTCGTAAAATTCCAGACATACATATAGCTATTGCTCAGAACTGCTACCAAAATGGATTATCTCAGAAAAACAATAATTTATTATTTATGATATTTTATAAATTTATAAAGAATTGATAAATAAACTTTTTTTTGGTAACATTGATATTTTTTTAGTATCGCAGCTATTTCTCGCCACTGAATCGCTCCTATGACTTACGAATTGACAAATATTGTCTGATATGCTGTATAGATTTTTAACGCCTCAACGTTTGATTTTTTTCACGAAGGAGAATTTTCCTGGTCATCGTAGGGGCGAACGGCCGTTCGCCCCTATAAAAGTTCAAGCTTACATGAAGTTACACCAACAAATTGGATTGGGCAATCAAATTATTATTAACTTCAGATTGGCTTAGAGATCCATCAAGTATTAAGTTTACATTAGGATTACGAGGATCGTAGCTGCTGGTGTCGATCAAGAGTTGATTTGGAAAAGCATTGGCAATGTTTTCCCAAGGTACCAACTTAAAGTTGGTGCTAATATTATTACCGTTGACAATATCTGCTGGGAGATTACTGCCATCTTGGGTAACAAACAAACCATGCGGGAAGTTATCACCTAGTGGCAAGTTAGTGACATCGATACCGTCAGTATCTTGCACACTGTCGATTCCACCATTATTACCGATTGCAAATCTACCCAAGAAATCATTGTTACCTTCACGAGTGTAAGCAGCAAAGGTGCTATCCCCTTGACTTGATGCTAGCAGATATCCCGTACCATCCTTGCCGTAATAAATGGTGAGTCTTTCTACATCATCAGTGAGATTGCTTCCACCCTCTATCCGGGTGCGATCAATTAATGTGCCAGTTGTGCCACCGTTAAGTTCTGCTAGGAACTTCCATATACCTACATCTTCTTGCCCGATGTAAACGTAGCCGAGTTCTTGATCTACGACTGTGCCTTCTGTTTGAGGAGAACTACTAGGAACTGTAGGCGACGGTAAGGTAAACTCCCGCACTGTTTCGGCACCTATTGTACCATTCCCTTCGTCAATCAGTTTCAACTGTGCTACATCTCCTGTTGCTCGACGGTTAACGAAGGCATAGTAATCATTAGTGATAGGACTACGATATAAGGCAATCCCATAAGCGCTGCGTTCTGATGGAGAATAAGGAGGAGAAAAGGGTGGTGCTTCAAATAACGTACTTATAGTTGGATCGGTAATGTCTTGCAGGTATTGTCCTGGCGTGCTGGGATTTGGATCTACCTTGAAAATTGCGAGTTTGTCGTTATTGCGATCGCTTGCCACAGCAATATCTACAGGTTGTCCATTTAACTGAAAGCCATATTGAAGGTCGATATTGTTGTAACGAATATTACCAGGATTAACAGACTGTACTAAATTTCCCGAGAGGTCGTAGATTCGTAATCCTGAATTTTTAACGGTTGTCAATATGAGACTTTTTTCGGGATCTGTGGAATTTACGTAGATAGCTGGGTCATCGGAATCAGCACGTTCACTCTGTGGGAGAGTTGGATCATTCAACAGAGCGGGACGAGTTTCTACTGTTGGGGCTGCAGTAGAAACTAAGTCTGCACCTAAAGCTAGGATTTGAGTAAATTGAGTCTGGCTGAAGTTGTTGTCACTAACTAGTACAATAGACTGACGACCATCTGGAAGCGTGGGTCCGAAGGTAATACCTTCAATGTTATCTGTCCCAGTCGGTAGGTTGAGGGAGTTAAGATTCAATAGCAAATGCTTTTCGGCAGGTTGAATAGCCGCAAGTTCATCTCCGCTCAAACTGTTGAGTGAATCGTAGGAGCTAATATCAGTTGCCCCTTGTAAACTCACTTCGTAGATTTTGATTGTATCACCAATGCCTGGGGAGAAAGAACGCTCCAAAGCCAGCAACGTCCCTCGGTTATCGATCGCCAGTAAATCCGCCAAACCATTATCAGCCGAACCTGTAGCTGTTGGTGTTGCAGCAATAGGATCGGTAACGTACAGGTATTCCTTCTCTGGCTGTCCGGTGACTAAGTCATATTGCAAGATGCGGGAACGGCTACTATTAGTCAGGGTGGGAATTGGACCATCTTGGAAGAGGGCGTTTTCGGTAGCAGTGTACAACGTTGTTTGATCGGGGGCGATCGTGACGCTCTCAAAAGCTAGGTTATTGCGAACTCCCGAAACTTGAGTATCGCCTGCGTCTACAATGCCATTACCGTTGGTATCTTGCACAACTGGGAGAAACTTGCTGGGTACAGGAAGCGATCGCACTTGCTGTCCTGTTGAGAGAGAGAACTCATTAATAAAAGGGTTTGTAACTCGACCAACAGAAGGATTCACTTCTCCCTCAGAAGAAATGAATACCGTACCACGGTTCGTCAAAGCAATACCTTCAGGATCGAGACTATTGAGCGAGAATTCATTACCGTCAGCATCTTTCAAGGTTGTGACGTTTGTGAAGGTCACACCTTCTGTTGCAATCGTAGCCGGGTTGGTAGCAAATGTATAGAAGCGGGCCGGAGCAACAGCAGAGCGATCGTCTGAGATACTATAGTAGAGGTTATTAGCAGCATCGTAAGTGACACCAGACAATCCACCAAGTGGAGTTTGTATGCCATCCACCGTTCCAGCTACACCATCAGGAATAAAACCTGTAGGAAAAATTGTCTGCCCTTGGAAGTTGAGGCTAGAAACTGTACGACCTGCTTGTGTTGATCTATTACTTGTGGTAGATGACATATTTGAAAGCGAATAAACATCAGCATATCAAAATACTCCAGCAACATTAAGAATGAGCAAGCGAAAGGTTAAAGCATCTGGTATTTTTTACGCAAAATAAACTTTATTCGTAGTAAAAATAACACTTGTATACCTTGCAATTGTTATAGATGAATTCAACGCCGTAGGGACCTTTCGGCTGTTTGCCCTGACAGTGTGGCGTACTTGCGCGAAACGATTTAGATCCCTGACTTCTTTAAAAAGTCGGGGATCTCTTTAGGTTGAGCTTGAGGATTTTTAGATAAACATACGTAATTTTTCCGTTCTCGAGTGCATATCTTAGTGAATAACTTTATTAGTAAAGGTCAATTTGATTGTTGCAGTTTTTTCTCAAATTCTGATTAACTTACAGCCTGCATTAATATTGCTAAACATCATGAATCTAGATTCTCAACCCTGCAAAAAGAAAAAGGATATTTCTAAGGACAATCATCTTCAATCCTTAGTTATGGATTACATTCAATGGTATGGAAACTGCTATAATATTGAAGACCAATGGTGGGGTGACAAAACATTAACTTGGGATAAAGCAATTGAAAGAGCTTGGACATCTAGATTTCGAGATGGAAAGATGCACTGTCATCAACGCCGAGTTGCTAATAAGTTACCAGAGGGTTTAAAAGTTGCATTAAATGATCAGCTACAGCCAGAAAGCTTTAAGGATTTCCAAGCTTTACATAACTGGGTGCAGTCTATTGTTGGGCGAGTTAGGGGTTTAGGAGCAACGACAGCGTATGATGTTGCACGACGCCTGGGTGTATGGTTGGAAATAGAACCAATCGTAGTCTATTTACACGCGGGAACCGCGTTTGGAGCTAGAAAGTTTGGGGTAAAGGCAGATACTGCACCGCTAAATGCATTTCCACAAGAGATTCAAGCGTTAGGAGCTACCCATGCAGAAAATTTTTTGTGTATTTACAAAGGACAAATTTTGCCTCAGAGCCTACACTGTACCCCGAAGGGTTTCAGTGTAGGTAGTTGACTTAGCGGAAGTTTTTGGGATTCAAACGATAGCCTGTGGGATTTTGAGGACGAAGTGCCACTCCATTATGAAGTTTGCTTGCCGTGCCACGATCAGCGCGATCAAGGAAAGGTTTGAGATTGATGGGATCTCTAGATGAGGAAACAGGTTTTTTCTCACCGAGAAGTGTACGACCTACATTATAGATATCGTTTGTTCCTCCACCACTACCTGCATAAGTGTTGACGCCTACGGTTTGCTGTCCATCATCAGCACTCGATAGGTTCTCAAAAACGCTATTGCGTACAGCATAAGGATCTTTTTCAGGAGGGACTGTAAACACAATTCGACATGATGGGTTAGAGTCAGTGGTAACACAAACAACATTCTGTCGATTTTCTACAGTTGTTTGGAGTTCCAATAAACCATCTGGGCGATAAGTTTCCAAGCGCTGGGCAATAGTATCACAGCGCCTTTGTGCATCCCAGCCATCACCCAAAGTTCTGGGAATTGCCCAAGGAAAGTATTGACCCTGTTGACTTTGAGGCTGATACATCACGGTATACTGACCTCTGTAGTACTGACAGCTAAATCGAGTACCATTGCTGGCAGTTCTGTTCGGGTAGGTGTCTCTGTTCGGGTATGTATTTCTGCTCGGGTAGGCGTCTCTGTTAGGATACGTATCTCTGTTCGGATATGTGTCTTGTGTTCTTGTTGTCCCATTTCCTGATGATGTTGGTACGACAACATCACCACTACTAGAATTACGGTATTGTGCGAACGCTGCCGAGTGAGTGAATAACAGCGATAAAGTAAGACCGCTCAAACACAGAAACTTCAAAGGTTGTGATGACATAAATCATCCTCACACTAGAATTAGATTAGGGATCGAATAATTTTAATGACGAAGAACTTGATTTTTTGATTCATTGATAGCGTTTTTTCTTTTTCTCATGTTTTTTGAAAATCAATTTTACCTTCTCTCTCATTTCTATGTCTTACATAGCTGCCTTCAGCTGGATGCACAAAACTTTGTTTTCGTAAATCAGTGTTGCATAACTGCATCCAACAATAAATTAGCGTCGAAGCGCACTGCATCTGTACAAGGTAGCCCGGTTTCTGATTCAACTTGGGCGATCGCATCTATTGCTGTAGGTTCACTGAGATGAGCCGTATTCAAAGCAATACCGGCTACCGATACAGGAGCAAAGGCACCACCTGCACTCGCGACAGTTTCATAAAGCCTTACTACTTCTGCTAATGCTGGAATGGGCACACCACTCATAACCTCAGTTTGTCCGGCACGATGAACCAATATCATCTGCGTTGGCTGAGAACCACGTATCAAAGGCAGTGTTGCAGTGGAACCGGGGTGCAGAAGCGAACCTTGTCCTTCAATATGCAGAATGTCATAATTTTTACCATACCGCATGACCATTTGTTCGACAGCACCAGCAGCAAAGTCTACCCGTACTGCATCCAATGCTACACCATCTCCTTCTAACATTAAACCAGTTTGACCTGTAGCGAGGAACTTAGAACGCCAACCTCGCAATCTTGAAGCCCAATGTAACTGTAAACTCGCTGACATTTTGCCAACTGCCATATCGGTGCCTACAGTCAACACCCGTCTGCAAGGAAGAGTGCGTGCCATACCACTAGCTATTTCCAGGTTAGGCGGTTCTTTACGTACATCCCAAATTAATTGACCTGGTTTCACCAGGGTTTTTAACTCTGGTATAGTTGCCAGTGGTGTGTGCAAACCGTTTACGATTGACATTCCGCCGGATAAAGCGTTTTTGATTTCGTGCCAATAATCTTCTGGTAATATACCACCTTTAGGGGCGACGCCAATAACTAAAACTTCAGGTTGGTACTCTAGTGCGGCTGCTACCGATGAGACTATCGGCACATCGCGCTTGATACCTGTTAATTCCAATAAAGACTTTCCTGTAGACTCGCGGTCAATTACTGCGACAATTGGAGATTCACTATAACGTAAAATTGCTAACCCCGTTTTGCCATGAGTTCCGCGAATTTCCCCATGCAATAAAATAGCGATTCGTTGATTAAGTGGCAGACGCACTATGCACCCCCAAACCAGGTAAAGCGGTTGGCAAAAATCTTCCGTCTTGCATAAATCCACCTATAAAAGGATCATCAATCAAATTTAGGTGACTGTCTAAGTCAATATAATCTGCTAGTGGAGCAAGCTGTGCTGCTGCTGTATTCGCTAGTACACTGTTAGAATAACAACCAAACATGACTTGCAACCCATGTGCGCGTGCTGTATGTACCATTCGCATTGCCTCACTTAAACCCCCAGATTTCATCAGTTTGATATTAATGCCATCTACACTGTTTGCAAGTTTGGGAATATCTTTGTTGTTGAAACAACTTTCATCAACAAAGATAGGTAAGGGCGAATGCTTCTTCAGTTCCGCCAAATCTTTTTCTTGCCCTCTAGGCAATGGCTGCTCCATATACTTTACACCCAATTCCGCCAACCAATTAGACATTGCGATCGCATCAGTCAAACTCCATCCCCCATTGGCATCAACATACAAATCTTGGGTTGATGCTTCTTCTCGCACTGCCATTAACATTTTTTTGTCTGCGGCAATACCATCCTGACTCCCTAACTTCACCTTGAAAACACGAACATCTGTAAATTGCAACCAGTCTCGTGCCCTATTCCTAGCACCGACTGGCGAATTAATGCCAATTGTGACTGAAGTCGGTACTATAGTTTTGAGATCGAGTCCCCATAGTTGCCATAGGGGTAATTCAACGTGCTTACCCAACCAGTCATATAATGCCATATCAAGTGCCGCCTTAGCTGCTGAGGGGATAAAAGCTTCAATCAAAACTTGCTCAATTGCGGCACGCTGTAACGGATGGAATGTTTGCAAATCCGATGATACTCGCTGTAATTCATCTTTGATCATCTCTGTTGATTGCGGAATCTGACTCGCACTAAACGGCGATGCTTCCCCCCACCCTTCTACACCATCTTGCAAAACCCTCACCCAGACATTAGTTGTTTGTGCGGTTGTACCGTAACTAATAGTCAAAGGAAAGCGCTTGTTGACAGTAAATACTTCTACCTCTATTTGCATAAATTATACTTGCCCTTGTGCTGTTGGCTCTGAGTGTTTGAGAGTAAACTTATATACAACTTTTAGCTGCAATTTTGTCTCTGTTATACTTTGTGACAAGCATTGATTGCCACGATTACGTATTTGCATATCTATTTAAGTACTACCTGTATGACAAACTTAAAAAAATGGGAGATTCTGCAATCAAAAATGGTTTTGAACGAGCGCTGGTGTCAAGTGAGGCAAGATGAAATCAAATTACCCAACGGTAGAATTATCGATGATTATTTTGTTAATATTAAACCAGAAGTTGCTGTGATTTTACCTATTACTCCTGATAAAGATGTTGTTTTTGTCCGGCAATACAGACATGCCGTTGGCGAATTTTTCATAGAACTGCCAGCCGGGAGTTTCGATCCCGCAGAAGAAAATGCTGAAACAGCAGCAGTCAGAGAATTGCAAGAAGAAACTGGTTATTTTACCCCACAAGTTACCAAAATAGCAGAACTATATGATAAACCTAGTAAAGATACGAATAAAATACATTTATTCCTCGCGAAAAATGTGGTAAAGGTTGGAGAACAAAAGCTAGATATCACAGAAGAAATAGAAGTGATCTTAGTTCCGCAAGAATTAATTAAAGATAAAATTATCCAAGGTGAAATTTGTGTAGCGGGAAGTGTTGCAGCTCTTTACTTAGGTTTGAACTTCCTCACAGATAATTGAGAAAAATTATCGATATTGAAATAAGAAATTAGTCAATACGGTTTCAGCCGTATCGCCACCTAGTACCGCTGCGCGGAATTAAAATTAAAAGTATGTCAGCCTATCACCATGCTCATGTGGCTATCAACTCGCGAGTGCTTCTCTCGTCGTTAACACTGTGGTTACTCCCTTCTCGGTGTAAGATTACCTATTTTATTTCTCTGCGCCCTTGGCGTCTTGGTGAACCAGCGCTGCAGGCGGGAAACCCGCCGTAGGCGACTGGTGTTAGCGCAGCGTTAGCGTTAGCGAAGCGGTAGCGACGTTAGCGAAGCGTTAGCGACGAAGAAGCGTCGGAACGAGCGGTCACCCGTTAGCGCAGCGTTAGCGTTAGCGAAGCGGTAGCGAGGCACGAGCGTC
>JAQYWP010000854.1 GCA_029379285.1 Rhizonema sp. PD38 | reverse complement strand
TTTTTCTACCACAATTGCTTCGGTAGTCAAAACCATTCCCGCAATGGAAGCAGCGTTCTGTAAGGCTGAGCGTACGACTTTAGCAGGGTCAATGATGCCAGCAGCAATTAAGTCTTCAAATTCCCCGGTAGCAGCATTGTAACCGATATTGAAATCACTTTCACGCACGCGAGCGACAATAACCGAACCTTCAACCCCAGCATTGTCTGAGATTTGTCGCAAAGGAGCTTCAAGAGCGCGGGCGACAATATCAGCCCCAATCTTTTCTTCCTCTTGGAGGCTGTTCTTAATCTCTTGTACTTTCTTAGCCAATTCAATCAGGGTTGTCCCACCACCAGGAACGATACCTTCTTCCACAGCCGCTTTGGTCGCATTGAGGGCGTCTTCAATACGCAGTTTGCGGTTTTTGAGTTCTGTTTCGGTAGGCGCACCCACTTTAATCACAGCAACGCCTCCAGCAAGCTTGGCGATGCGTTCTTGGAGTTTTTCGCGATCGTAATCCGAATCTGTGTCTTCAAGTTGTTTGCGAATTTGACCGAGACGCTTTTGTACGTCTTCCTTGCTTTCACCGCCTGCGACAATCGTGGTGTTTTCTTTGTCAATCGTGATTTTTCGGGCAGTTCCCAGCATTTCTACCGAAGCAATATCCAGGCTTAAGCCGATTTCTTCGGAAATCATCTGTCCACCTGTCAGAATCGCAATATCTTGTAACAATGCTTTGCGGCGATCGCCAAATCCAGGTGCTTTAATCGCACAAACTGTCAGCACACCCCGCGCTTTGTTCACCACTAAAGTCGCTAAAGCTTCCCCTTCCACATCTTCAGCAATCACCAGCAAGGGTTGTCCCAAACGAGCGACTTTTTCCAACACTGGAATCAAGTCTTGGATACTGCCAATTTTCTGGTCGGTGATCAAGATGCGAGCATTTTCAAATTCTACTGTCATCCTGTCGTTGTTGGTGATGAAGTAGGGAGAAATGTAACCTCTGTCTATTTGCATCCCCTCCACGACTTCTAAATCGGTTGTTAGCGACTTAGATTCCTCAACGGTAATCACACCGTCTTTAGTCACTCTCTGCATTGCCTCAGCAAGCATATTACCGACTTCTTCGTCGTTTCCAGCAGAAACTGTAGCAACTTGGGCGATCGCACTTCCTTCCACTGGCTTAGCCACTCTGGCAATTTCTTTTACCAGCGCCTCGACAGTTTTGTCAATTCCCCGCTTCAAGTTGACTGGGTTGCTTCCGGCGGCAACGTTTTTTAAGCCTTCTTTCACCAAAGCCTGTGCCAATACAGTGGCGGTAGTGGTTCCATCACCTGCCACATCTTTGGTTTTTGACGCCACTTCCTGGATAAGTCTCGCGCCAGTATTTTCTAGCGGATCTTCTAACTCAATGTCTTTGGCAACAGTGATCCCATCATTAACAATTTGAGCAGCCCCAAATTTTCTTTCTAAAAGAACGTTGCGACCTTTTGGTCCCAACGTAATCTTCACGGCATCAGCTAAGGAGTTAATACCCCGCTCTAATGCCCGTCGCGATTCTTCATTAAATGAAATAATCTTAGACATATTTGAGTTCTCTTGCACTTACATAACACAATTTAGCACTCACAAGCCAAGAGTGCTAATCATTAAGTTACAGATGAATCTAAAAAATTGATTAATATACAGGTGATGCTTACACACAATGGCAGTAATGGTTGAATCGGGAGATGAATGTAGATAGTTTCCTTAGGTCTCTCGGTATTGCTGACCCTAGCGGTTCCGGCTGGAAGGCGGTAGTATTGACGTTTCTTTTGGCTTGTATTGTAACGTGGGGATTGATGCCGACAGTACGAAAGTTTGCTTTGCGAGTGGGATGGGCTGACCAACCCAACGCACGCAGGCTGAATAGAGAACCTTTACCCAATGCAGGAGGTTTGGCTATTTATGCCGGAGTCATTGCCGCAGTTGTACTAGCAAGTCTCTTACGACCAATTGAACTGCAAAGCGTATTGGCTCAGGTCTTGACTATTTTACTAGGAGGTTCAATATTAGTCTTGATCGGCTTTATCGACGATCAGTTCGGCTTACCTCCTTCTGTTCGATTGTCCATTCAGATACTCACAGCTCTTTTACTCTTTGCTAATGGCATTGGTATAAAAGTTACTTTTGGTTTGCCCATCGATCCAACTCTATCAGTATTACTGTCAGTCTTGTGGGTCGTAGGAGTTACCAATGCCATTAACTTAATGGACGGGATGGATGGTTTGGTGGGAGGAGTCGGTTTTATTACCGCGATGAGTTTGTTAGCGGTTTCAGCCCAGTTTCCGAATCATGCGGCAGCGACTTTAGTTCTGGCAGCATTGGGAGGCGGGGCGCTGGGGTTTTTACGCCACAACTTTCATCCCTCCCACATCATTATGGGAGATGCAGGCGCTTACTTCTTTGGCTATGTATTGGCTGCTACTAGTATTTTAGGTGACCTTCAAGTCACGACAGTATTTTCCCTGATACCACCAGTATTATTTCTTATATTACCAGTGTTAGATACAACTCAAGTTGTTGTGCGCCGACTGATGGCAGGGAAAAATCCCATGAGTACGCCGGGTAAAGATCACTTACACCACGGTTTGCTTGCTTGGGGTTTGTCTCAACGCCATGCTGCACTCACTCTTTGGTCCATTACCTTAGTTTTTAATGTCGTGGCGATGAGAATACAAGGCATGTCCTTGGTTGTTATGCTTGCCACCACTATCAGTATTGTTGCCCTTTTAGGCTTTACTGTATGGCAAAGGATACGTGCTGTTTAAAAGTTAAAAGTAAAAAGGACGAATTTTAGCTTTTTCCTTTTTACTTCTTTATTTATGCCATTACCATTCCACCATCAACGTTAAAGACTTGTCCAGTTATATAACTAGCAGCAGGATCGGCGGCGAGGAAGCGCACCATCCCGGCGACTTCTTCTGGTTTACCAAAGCGACTTATGGGAATAAATTTAAGAATTTCTTCAGCATTTATATTGCTAGTCATGTCAGTGGCGATGAAGCCTGGGGCAACTGCGTTAACCGTGATGCCGCGAGAGGCAAATTCTTTAGCTATGGTTTTCGTAAAGCCGATGACGCCTGCCTTAGCGGCACTGTAGTTTGCTTGTCCGGGGTTGCCCATCAGTCCAGCAATAGAGGTAATATTGATAATTCGCCCAGAACGTTGCTTGAGCATCACTTTACTAACAGCGCGAGTGCACAAGAAAACACCACTGAGGTTGAGATCGATGACAGCTTGCCAATCTTCTACCTTCATCCTTAACAGCAAAGTGTCGCGGGTAATACCTGCATTGTTGACTAAAATATCAACACGATTAAACTTTTCCATCACGCTTTTAAGCAGTGCATCCACTTGCTCGGCTTGACTAACGTCTGCTTGTATTGCGATCGCACTTCCTTCTGCTTTGGTAATTAGATCGACGACTTCTTCGGCTGCATCACTAGAACTGGCATAGTTGACAACAACGTTTGCTCCAAACTTGCCTAACTCTTGGGCGATCGCCCGCCCAATTCCTCGTGATGCACCCGTAACAATTGCTACTTGTCCACGTAAAGTTTGCAAATTTTCTGGTAAGACTTCCATTGTCTTGATCTCGGTCGATTAAACTGCGCTCATAATCATACGGTGATTTGTACCCAATACCGTTCGGTTAAGGAATTTATTCGTTAACGCAGGCAGGGGGCAGGGGAAGCAGGGGAGGAAAGAGTTAGTGGAGAATCATTTCTTTCCCAAGAACTGCTGCTCTACTCAAGAAAGCTCAAGAACAGCCTGCCTTAACGGATAAATGTCTTAACTGAACCGTATTGGACTATAGTGTATTTGTACTAGGAAATAGCATAGCTGCCCTCTGCCTTGCCAGAAGGGCTGATAAAAGCTCAGCACGAGCGCACTGTTTCAAAAACAAGCAGAAGATTACACAGTTTGCTGTTGGCAAGAATTACTATGGAAATCAAACAGTAGAAAATCGGTGCTTTGTTATATGGCTACAAAAAAGCAATTTGGCAGTTTTGAAGAAATGTTATCTGGTGCAGATGTACCAGTGTTAGTAGATTTCTACGCTGACTGGTGTGGTCCTTGTAAAATGATGACTCCAATTCTAGAGCAAGTCAATGCACAGCTTCAAGGTCGTCTGCGGATCGTTAAGATTGATACGGAAAAGTATCCAGAATTAGCGAGTCACTATCAAATAGAAGCCTTACCAACCCTAGTACTGTTTAAGCAGGGTAAGCCAGTGG
>JAQYWP010000853.1 GCA_029379285.1 Rhizonema sp. PD38 | reverse complement strand
CTACTAAATTAAGGTCATCAGCATAAAATGAAACTCCACAATCTTTAAGAATTGCGGAGTTTCATTTTATCTTTCGCTTGGTGGCGGGAAGTGGATTTGAACCACTGACCTTCGGGTTATGCTTACCATCTACAGCTTTCACTGCCTGGATTTACCAGTTTGTGGACTGGACTGTCCCTGTACCCTCGGCTTTACGTTAGGGTACCTGCCTCCCAGTCTCTACACCTTCCTCGTTTCCGAGGCTTGGTTCGGGATTACCACGCCAATGGCTTCCCCGAGTTTGACAGGTTATCGTACACAAGTTTCCTCATGTACCGCCCACTGCAAGACTTAACTGTTAAGCGTTTAGTTTGTCTTGCGAATCGAGCCCGACGAGCTACCAGGCTGCTCTATCCCGCGTCGTCTCTTTCACTATAACCCCTATTTAAAAATTTGGCAACTACAAAATCGATAATTCTCCAATAACTTCTAAACGTTTGTATTTACCTAGATTCATGAACTTTGCCGACATAACTTCGGCGACGCTAGGACTAATCCAACCCAACTGCTGGAGCAAGTGAATAGCTACAGCATATTTTGCCCGCTTTGCCCCATCCATAACTTTAATAGCCAATCCCATGCCTTCACCAAGTCGGCTGATGCATTGAACTCCTTCAGCACCTGCTTTACTCAACACTTCAGTTGAACACAGACGCATCAGTTCGGTATCGAATTCTCCAACTCCAGCTACCATGACTGGGTGATTAGTCATCGCACGAACAATGCGCTCGATATCCAAATTGCTCCTAGAAGCTAACCGCGCATACAACGACGCCATTTGACCGAGTTGCATCAGGTAAGTTGGTGCGCCACAGTCATCGTGAACACTAATAAATTCCTCTGCGGGCATTCGCAGCAATTCTGATACTTTGCTCAAAACAAGCTGCTGCACTGGATGCTTCCGCTGTAAGTAGTTATCCAAGGACCAATTGCATTTCTGGCAAACAGCTAGCATTCCTGCATGTTTACCGGAGCAGTTATATTCCAAACGACTGCTCTTGCCTTCTGGAATCGGACATTGGAGGGCTATTGGATCAACATCAGCTCGCCAAAGAATATTAAATACCTGTCTGACTTGCTCTATTGTTCCTCTGTGAGAACTTGTGATCATTGCTAAGTCGCGATCGCTCAAGTTATAACTTTCCAGTGTTCCCGTGCTTGTGACAGCCAGAGCCTGAAATGGCTTGAGTGCCGAACGAACAAATGTAGCTGTTTCCGCGTTTCCGGCCACGGATAGAACCCGTCCTCTTTCGTCACAAACAACAGCCTGGACGATATGCCTAGATTCAATGATGCCTTCCCGCAACAACCTCACTTCCAAGGCGGCGGCTCGAGTTCGTGTTCCCATTGTCATGGGTTTATCATTTACCACTATAGTGAGTTAGGAGTTAAGAGAGAGGAGTGATAAGTTATGAATTCTTCACTTCTCACTCTTAACTATTTATACTAATTGCCAAACTATAGTACCAGCAACGAACAACACAGCCAAGCCTGCAAACGTAATTTCTAACCTCTGGATAACTGATTTGAGCCCGTAAGAGACAATTAGGCGATCGCGTGTTAGTACTTCCTGAGGTTTTTTCCAAGTTTGCCCATCGTACCACCCCGATTCTTCGTAAAAAATAACTGGACTTGCCAGACGATCTCGTACATAAGACCAGCCCAAATATAACCTTACCACTGCTAGCACCACCCCCATGCTTGCCCCCAAAGTCCCGGCGAGGATAAACTTTGCTGTATACTTATACGGTGAAAAGCTTGCGGAAGCCACTGGTCCGGCTACCAACCACGATAAACCCCAAATCCAGACTATTTTCGTGATGTATTCGCGCCAACTTAAGGTACAATCACGAAACAGCCAGGACGTTTTTAATTCTTCATATTCATTAAGTGGTTGTTGTTCGGTAGGAACCGGGCAACTTGAAACTGAAGACTTGATCATATTGGTTTACTCCCACCATCTGAAGATGTCGTAGGATACTCTATACGTTCTCCATGACCCCAGAAAGCTTCTAAATTATAAAACTCTCGCTCTTTTGGCATCATAGTGTGAACAATAATTTCGCCGTAGTCTTGTAGTACCCACGTCCCTTCCACTTTTCCTGCTGTTCTTAAGGGACTACGTTGCCACTCAGTTTTCACTTTCTCTTCAATAGCATCGGCGATCGCTCTTACCTGTACCTTGGAATAGCCTGTCATTAAGACAAAGTAATCTGCCAAATAGCTAACATCTACCACTCTAAGCAGTATTATTTCACCTGCTTTCCTGTCGGAAGCTGCCTCCGCAATGGTTAAAGCTATTTTTTCTGTATTATCATCGGCATTTTCCGGAGTCGCGATGTCGCTCTTTATTTCAGCGATTGATTGTAAAGGGAAGTTGACTTGGTAGTAATCTGACATTAAACCTCAGTTGCTCGATTCTTGTTACAGTTTTTTACAATTATCTCAGAAGAGTTAAGAAGGTAAGGATGGGTTGAATATGCTGAACATATAAATTGACAGGAGTTTTTGTCAAACCCGCCCATACAGAACTTAAGGAAATTTCAGGCGAATGGTTGATAAATCATAGTTAAATGTTGAGGGTTTTTCATCTTAGTGCCATCATAAATTTTTTCCTTTTTGATCGCCAACTTAAAGGCATAAGGCTATGAAGACTTCTTCTCTTGTAAACAGCAATTGAATTGCAACTGTGAGAACAAGTTTTTTTTGCATACTAACAAAAAACAGGTGTTTATGCGATTTGTGATGCTAGCTGTTGAGATTTCGACTTTTGGAGGAACCAATTGCGAGTTGCGATTATTCTCGGATGAATCAAATAGGGAGTCTCAAGCAGGAATTTGAGAGTGTAATCGCTTGTCTTCCACACAGCTTGATCGAGATTTTGGCGACTTAATTGTCGCAAAGCTTGTAATTCCGGCGTATCGCCGCGTCCTGGTTCCAAGCTGTCTGCTAAAAACACGATACAGCTAAGTAGACTCATACCCGGTCTACCTAAAGTGTGATTGGCGATCGCTTGTAATACTTCTTCATTGTTGACGCCAAACAGATCTCGAGCAACAATGGCACTCACACCTGCATGTAATAAACGGGGATTAGCTTCAATAACCTTGTCTATTTCCAACCCTTCTATTCTTGCCATCTGCAAGAGTTTTTGTGGTGGAAAATATTTTGCCAAATCGTGCATCAAACCAGCAACGGCTGCGTTGACTCGATCTAGGTTGTGATGAACAGCCAGATCCACAGCCATTTGCTCAACCCCGATGATGTGGTTAACCCTAGAGGCTGGAACATTCTCTGCTAACCAAGCTAAGACTTGTTCGCGCATATTTTAGAGTGAGACTTTCTCTCTTCATTCTACTCTAAGTATTCAGCTATCTGCTAGTAACGTTCACGCATGAAGCAAATTGTATAGATATGTGAAGCTGCATAGAAAAGAGATTCTAGGATAAAGTCATCAGAAGCTACCGCGATTGCACCGTAGGTGTGAGTACACCAAGTATCCCTCATTCCCCAACACTTGGCTGACACTGTTGCCGCAACTCCTCTAAGGAATAATAAGGCTTTTGAGTATTAAGATATATTTCGCCAACAGTGTCAGCGAGAGATTCGCCCCAATTTGGACATATTTTGCCGATAGTGCAAGTGATCGACCTGAAATTAGCGCTAGCGATAAACTGAGGTATTATCCACGAGTTTTCGATAAGTTTCTTCAAGTAATTGCTGATCCAAAACCGACTGATGTTGGTTCTTTTCGAGGTTTGCAACTTGATAAAGATGACAAAATAAGCCCAAATCTTATATTCATTGCTCATGAAGCAGCAACTAGAGAGTATTTAGGTCAACTTCAATCTGAGTTAAATTACTTAATCAGTCTCTCAGATGATTTTACTGAAAATCAGGCGAAAATTAAAGCATTATTAGATGCTTTTGAAGGGTTAAAGACTCCATTTAAGCTGGATGAATGTATTTCAGAGCTTGCTTCAAAAGTAGATATAGACGCAAGAGAAATTAGGACTTCAATTGAACGAATGAAAAATGTAGGAATGTTTGAAGATCGTCCAGATAATCCAGGGCAACTTCGGGTTGGTCGTCTCTTTAAATCATCGCTAAGGATGAAGTATGTTAGGGGGAAAAATAGCTAAATGTAAACGGGTGTGGTCAAAAATTGTTGCTAAAGAAGTGTAAACTGGGCATAATCTATCATAATGATAATGATAATCAATGATAGCTA
>JAQYWP010000852.1 GCA_029379285.1 Rhizonema sp. PD38 | reverse complement strand
ATACCGTCAACAAACTCCTTAAAATCGTCAATAGATTCGTTACAAGTTAAGGAAATAAGATATCTATAAAAAGTAGAGAAAAAGGATATAAATTAACGACTTGAGGCTGTCTCCATCAACATCAGTGTCTGTTATACAGTTATTAACATTCTTGGTTTGCATCTTCAGCAATTCCCAATGCCTTATAGCTTTTCGTTAACTCCTCCCAAAGAGCCTGAATTTGCTCGTAGGACTGTTGGGGAGAAAGTTTGCCCCTAGTCTCTAGATTGCAGATATAACCAACACGTTGAGAAAATTCTTGCATATTAGCATTGAAGACAAGGTTTTGTGGATTGAATTTACCTTGGTATTGATAGCGCTGGTAAAGAAAGTTATTTTTTTCTACTTGATTGCGGTCAGCCATGACAAACTCCTCTATTCGATCACTTTAAGTTTTCTTGTTACTTTTACTTTATCCAGCAACAATAATAAAAGCAAATATTCTTATTTATCAATTTAATAAAAAAAAATTATCAAAAATTTTGATGCGGGGGAGTGAATCAATGTTGAGGGTAGAAGTTGTGGTGTATGGAGAGAAGCGCGTTGCGTCCGCTTTTCTCCCACACCTAGGTGCGACTGACGTTATCAGAGGCTACGCCAACGACTTATGACTTCGCAGTACCATTTCAGGAAAGCTATTTCAAACTGTGATGGAGCTGCGATGATGCCTGTACGTCGAACTTTATTGAATTCTGATGTCCAACTTTCTTATTTAGAGTGGAACCAGGGTCAAGAACCATTACTACTGTTACACGGCTTGGGCGACCACGCCTTAGTTTGGTCTAGCTTGGGAAATGACTTGGCTTCCCTCTACTACATAGTTGCGCCAGATATGCGAGGTCATGGTGAAAGCAGCAAGCCAGACAGGGATTATACGTTTGAGAGTGCGATCGCTGACTTAGAAGCACTGATGGATCGCTTAGGATGGTCGAGTACTCATGTCGTTGCTCATTCTTGGACAGGCAAATTAGCAGCCATCTGGGCAAAGCAACATCCACAACGATTGCTGAGTATGATTCTAGTAGATCCAATCTTCATCTGGAGTTTGCCCAGTTTTTTCAAAGTCACATTTCCTATTTTTTACCGAGTTTTACCTTTCCTCAAAGGTATGGGTCCGTTTGCCAATTATGAGGAAGCTGAAAAACAAGCTCGTCAGTTAAACCAATATCAGGGATGGAGTGACTTACAGCAGCAAGTATTCCATGCAGCTATCGAACAAAAACCCGATGGTTATTGGGGTAGCAAGTTTACGGTTTCAGCTCGTAATGGGATTTTTGCAGAAGTCATGCGAGTTCCTGGTTTGACTGTTCCAATTGACACTCCTACCCTCTTCGTACAGCCAGAAAAAGGTGTTAATCGTAAAGAGTGGCAATTAAAACCGTACAAAACTTATCTAAAAAATTTACGAATATGCCAAGTTCCAGGTAATCATTGGCCTTTTTTGACGCAGCCATTAGTCTTTAACCAAACTGTGAGAAATTTTTTGCTTGAGTCTAGATAAAAGATATTGCTTCAATAACTTGTTAATACTAATCTCCGAGCCACAACTGCCTCATCGCCTTAGTCTTCGTCTCTCATTTACCTGTTAGATTAAGGTAGCAGTGGTTCGGTTCAGCCTTCGTCGGATGTTTGAGATCGTACATGGTACGTGCTAAATATGAGTCTAATTGTTCAAGCCCTTCGGATTGTGGATCTCCTTTCTTATTGCGATCGCTACCTGATACTACGAATACAGTGATACTGCCGCCATTCATGAGCCTGTGCATCCAAGATTTGGCATGCATCGCGTTGAAGTTAAGCGCAATTTCAGGTTTTAGATTTTGCAAGTTTGTTGGGATTGCCAACTTGTTAAACACGAGAAATTTTGATTACCAAATCACGTAAATAGGATATTGGGTAATCTTACTATCTATGGTCACTAATTGAACACGCTTTAACTACCCCACAGATCCCCCTTTTTAAGCATTTCTTCTCGGTGAGCGCGTTTAACCGCTTGAGATGTTACTCCATTTTTGGCATAAAGGTTGTCTCTCATGAACGGAATTGCTACGAACTTATGCCGTTACCGCGATTCCCTTGGCAACGGCGCACATCCGTATCGCCCAATCCAAATCCACATATCCCTACGCTCCCATTCCAGAATACCGCCTCAAACCCCGTCGCCACAGCCAACGATTTATACCCAAAAATAACAATATCCAACCTACCATTGACAAAAATCCCCGCGTGACATCTACAGGTAACCCCACTAAGAGACTTGCAGGAAAATTAAGCAAGTAAGGAAAAGGCGTCCAAAGCGCCGCAACCCTTACAGGTTCTGGAAAAACTGTCAAGGGTGCAATAAAACCAGACAAAAATAAGTAGAACAGAAACCAGATATTTTCTAAAGCGCTAGCCCGCTCTGTCCAAAAGGCAAACATCGCTAAGGTGTACTGAATGAGAAAGCGCAGGGCAAATGCCAGTACTATCGCCAAAGAAAATAGTAACAAATTACCCAAACTCGGTAGCCAAATGGCCTGAGGATAAAGTATAAAAAATAACCCTATTAATAAGAATACAAATGGTGTTCGAGCAGCTCTTTCAGAAACATGAGATGCAATGTGATGCCATACTGGGTCGAGGGGTTGTAACAACCGAGGTGAAAGCTTTCCTTCCACTACTTCCCTTTCAAATTCAAAAATTACCCAGACAACTGTAATTTGCCTGACAATGAAAACGGCAAGAAAGTAACGGGCAAAATCTACGGCAGGCAAACCAAACTGTCCACCTTGCGCTGCCTGTGTCCAAACGCCCATCATAATAATTGGTAAAGATCCAGACAAAACCCATAAAATTAACTCAACTCGATACTCAACCATATAGGCGTAGTAAACGGAAAGCATTGTTAAAGCTTTTTTAAAAATGTGTTGCATCTGTTTTTAAAAAGAACTACTCACTACTTCAGGGGCGGGTTTGACATGATTGTTCGTTTTTACTGACAAATTACTAGATGAAACCCGCCCCTACTAACAATTAACTATTAACTACCCCTGCCTGAAAAACTCGTCCAATGACTTCTTCCACGGGTGCTTCGGTTACTGTTAAATCAATAACTTCTAATTCAGCTAGAATTCGCGCCACGGTGCGAGTCAGGTCTTCTCGCTGTACCATAAAACACACTGATCGCCCATCTATATGTCGCAGATCGCCGTAGAACATGAGTTTCTCTCTGGGGACAGGTTGCGCTAGTTCTAAATAAATTTCCCGGTAAGGTGCAAATTGATCTAGTAATTTATCCAAGCTTCCGTCATAGATTAACTGCCCTTGGTGAATGAGCAGCACCCGTTGACACAAAGCTGTAATATCTGCCATGTAATGGCTGGTTAACAGCACAGTCGCCTGATAGCGCTGATTGTACTCCCGCAAGAAATCACGCACCCCTACTTGAGCATTAACATCTAATCCCAAAGTTGGTTCATCTAGAAACAATATTTGAGGACGGTGTAAAAGTGCGGCTAACAGTTCCGCCTTCATTCGCTCACCCAAAGACAGTTTTCGCACTGCTTGGGTAAGTTTGCCTGACAATGAAAGCATTTCAGTTAGTTCCCCTACCCGCTGTTGAAATTCTCTGTCAGAAATGTTGTAAACAGCCGCGTTGATTTTCAAAGAATCTATTGCAGGCAGATCCCAAATCAATTGCTGCTTTTGCCCCATCACTAAAGTAATTTTTTGCAAAAATACTTCTTGGCGACGGAATGGAACAGATCCTGCGACTCTAACTTGTCCTTGAGAAGGATGAACTAACCCCGTGAGCATTTTGAGTGTTGTGGTTTTACCAGCACCATTCGGTCCCAGAAACCCCACGACTTCTCCCGGTTGAATTTCAAAGGAAATATCTTGAACTGCTTTGATTTCGCGGTAAGTACGACGAAAAAAGTGGGATATAGTCCCGACAATGCCCGGTTCTTTGACGGCGACAGGATAAAATTTACTTAGATTTTCAGCCAAAATAATCGGCATAGATTTTATTTTCGGTAATGCACAACCAAAAATTCCATATTCCTTAGCGTAAATGACCTGAGCGCAAAATACTAATAATCAACCACAGACTTAATAGACTTGCAGTAGCAAATAGCACATTGGCAATCAAAGAGAGTTGAGATGTCTGTGCATTGCTAGAGATCAGCGCCGCACCCATAATTAGCGAACCCACCAAAATGCTAAAAGAAAGACGATTGGCAGAATCATCTAATG
>JAQYWP010000851.1 GCA_029379285.1 Rhizonema sp. PD38 | reverse complement strand
ATCTAGCTCGCTACTTACCTAATGGCGAACTGGAATATCTTGGACGCATTGACCAACAAGTTAAAATTCGAGGTTTCCGTATTGAGCTGGGAGAAATTAAGGCAGTTTTAAATCAACATCCTGCTATTCAAGAGGCGATTGTTTTGATTCGATTTGAATCTAAGAAAAAACCTCAGGGAGCTAATCCTATAAATGAATTGGGGGATACCAACGCTATTAATGCATTTCGCCGCTTGTTGAAAGGAAATTCCTCTGAAACAGAAGTGGACAGTCAGTCAGCGCAATTAGTTGCCTATTATGTCTGCAATCAACCGACTATACCTACTACTAGCGAGCTACGTCACTTTCTCTTAGAAAAACTCCCAGAATACATGATTCCTTCTGCTTTTGTGCTACTGGAGACAATTCCCCTGACAGCAAATGGCAAAGTTGATCAGCGATCGCTTCCTGCACCAGGTAGAACAAGACCTGAGTTAGACAAGCCCTTTGTGGCTCCGCGTACCTCAATTGAGAAGATTTTAGCTGATATTTGGTCTATTGTACTTGAGATCGAACAGGTGGGCATATATGATAACTTCTTTGAAATCGGCGGCGATTCTATTCGTAGCATTCAGGTGCGAGCCAAAGCCCAAGAAAGAGGCTTGAACTTCTCGCTGCCGCAACTGTTTCAACACCAGACTATTCATAACCTAGCCCAAGAAATTACCACAACCGAACCTGATACTCACACAACACTCAGAACAGAGCCTTTTAGCCTCATATCTGAAGCTGAAAAACAGAAGTTACCCAGCAATGTGGTGGACGCTTATCCCTTAGCCAGAGTTCAAGCTGGAGTCATTTTCCATAGTCAGTACTGCCCTGACTTGCCAATGTACCATGATGTTTTCCTTTATCATCTGCAAGTTCATCTAGATGTTGAGCTTTTTCAACAGGCTTTGGAACAACTTGTCGCTCGCCATCCCATTTTGCGAACTTCGTTCGATTTAACCAACTTTAGTAGACCGCTGCAACTAGTTCATCAAGATGTTTCTGTGCCATTTCAAGTTCAGGATCTGCGAAATTTGTCTCCAGAAGAACGAAAGAAAGCACTGGTCGATTGGATTAAAATTGAAAGAAAACGAAATTTTGACTGGGCTTGCCCACCTATCATCCGTTTTTTCATTCAACGTTTAACTGACGACTCCTTTTATTTCACCTTAAGCTGCCATAACTCGATTCTGGACGGCTGGAGCAAATCTTCCCTACTGACAGAATTGCTGCATTGCTATCACGCTCTCCTCAATGGCGAGCACTCGATTGAACCGCCTCCAAAAGTTTCCTATCGGGATTTTATCGCTTTAGAGCGCTCAGTGCTAAACTCTCCAGAATCCAAGGCATTTTGGACTAAAAAGCTGGAAGATTGTGTGACCACAAAACTTCCTCGTTGGCATGATATTGAGCGTAAAACAAGCACACCTCAAATAGCTGTTCTAGATGTCCCCATCTCCAATGAAGTTTCAGAAGGGCTGAAAAAGCTGGCTAAACTGGCAGAAGTTCCACTCAAAAATGTCTTGCTAGCAGCACATATCAGAGTTATCAGCTTGCTAAGCGGTGAAACCGATATACTGACAGGACTGGAGTCTAACGGCCGACTGGAAGAGGCGGACGCAGAAAAAGTACTGGGAACCCATTTGAACACAGTACCTTTTCGCCTGAAGCTTACAGGAGGAACTTGGGTGGAGTTGGTAAAGCAAGTCTTTGAGGCTGAGCGAGAGTTGTTGCCTTTCAGACGTTTTCCATACGCAGATTTGCAACAGTTGAGTGGTCGCCAACCTTTACAGCCTTTAGTAGAGACTGTGTTTAACTATACACATTTTCACATTTTCCATACCCTTCAGGCTTTAGAAGGACTGGGAATTGTGGGTGCTCAGGGGTTTGGCGAAACCCACTTTGGTTTAAAGGTAGAATTTAATCGGAATCATGCTTTGGATTGTATACAACTTGATTTAGAATGTGATCTGACAGACATCACTCAAGCGCAACTCGAAGCAATTGGTCGTTACTTTAGCGAAACCCTAAGGGTAATGTCTTCGCAACCGTTTGAGCGCTACGAGTCTCAATGTTTGCTCCCAGAGCTTGAACAGCATCATATGCTGGTTGAGTGGAATAATACTGCAACCGAATATCCACTTCCCTTACTTATCCATCAACAAATTGAGGCGACTGCTGCACATACTCCTCATGAGATCGCGGTAGACTTTGAAGGTGAGCAACTAACATACAAAGAATTGAACCGTCGTGCTAATGCGATCGCAAATCATTTGCAAGGTTTAGGCGTTGGTCCCAATGTACCAGTTGCAATCTGTGTAGAGCGCTCTTGGGAAATGGTGGTAGGAATTCTAGGTATTCTGAAAGCGGGTGGAGCCTATGTACCGCTAGATCCTGCGTATCCACAAGAACACCTTGCCTTTATGCTGGAGGATGCCCAAGTGCCAGTTCTGCTAACTCAAGCACGGTTGGTAGCAGGACTTCCCCCCCATCAGGCTCAAATAGTCTGCCTTGATTCCTGGAACAGTTGGACTCAAGATAGTACAGAGAAGCTGATCAATAGAACTACCCTAGAAAATTTAGCTTACATAATATACACATCTGGCTCAACAGGAAAACCCAAGGGAGTGCTAGTCACTCACAAAAACTTGGTTCACTCCACCAATGCTCGGCTAACTTACTACCTTGAACCAGTTACCAGTTTCTTATTGCTTCCCTCCTTCGCCTTTGATAGCTCCGTTGGATGCATTTTTTGGACTCTTTGTCAAGGAGGAACTCTTGTGCTTCTCACGGAGGGTAAGCAAAGAGATATCTGGCAGTTGACAAAAGCGATCGCTCAACATCGGATTTCACATTGGTTAAGTGTTCCCTCCTTGTACAACGCTCTCTTAACTCATATCGATCCTACTGATCTAAATTGTCTACGTACCGTCATTGTAGCGGGAGAGTCTTGTTTTAGGGAGTTAGTTGAACGTCACCTTAAACTGTTGCCCGATACACCCCTATTTAACGAATACGGTCCAACGGAAGGAACAGTCTGGAGTAGTGTATATCATTGTCAGAAGGATGATTTGACAACTTCTGTTTCTGTTGGGCGTCCAATTGTCAACACCGAAATCTATTTGTTAAATTCTTATGGACAACCTGTACCAATGGGAGTTCCCGGTGAACTGCATATTGGTGGCTTTGGTGTGGCTCAAGGGTATCTAAACCGTCCTGAATTAACGGCTCAAAAGTTCATACCAAATCCGTTTAGCAATCAACTAAACTCACGCCTTTATAGAACCGGAGATTTAGCTCGTTATCTTCCCAATGGCAACATTGAGTTTTTGGGGCGTATTGATCATCAGATTAAGTTGAGGGGATATCGCATCGAACTTACAGAAATAGAAGCAGTTCTGCTGCTTCACCCAGTTGTCCGGGAGGCTGTTGTCTCTATGACACAAGAGGAATCGGGTAGCAAACGCTTAATCGCTTATGTGGTGTCTGAGGAAAAATCTGTCCTGACAACTAATGAATTGCGTAGTTTCTTGAAGCAGAAGCTACCGGATTACATGATTCCAACCGCCTTTGTCAAGCTGGATGCCTTACCATTGAATTCCAATGGTAAGGTTGATCGCCAAAGTTTGCCAGCGCCTGAGCAGGCACAGTCTAGGGATGAAAAAATGGCTCAAATTCTGAAAAGTTTAGCCGCGTTTTCAGAAGAGGAAGTAAAAGCGATACTTGCTAAAAAGAAGTTATCCATGCAACGCCAGTAATTAGCAAAATTCTTGGGGAGGAAAGAAAAGTGAGTGATGAGCTTTTAAAGCCTGTTGAGCAACTTTCAAAAGAAAAGCGTGAACTTCTGGAAATGCTGATGAAGGAAGATAGTACAGGAGTGCAAGCTATCTATGTAGCACCCCGAACAATAGTAGAGGAGTCTCTAGCCACAATCTGGAGTCAGGCACTAGGAATTAAGCAAGTGGGTATTCACGACAACTTTTTAGAGTTAGGAGGTGATTCGATTCAGAGTATTCAAGTTGTTGCCAAAGCTCATCAGTTGGGGCTTCAACTCAGTACCAGTCAGTTATTTGAGTATCCAACAATTGCGGAGTTGGCAACGGTTGTGGATACAATTCAGGTGCTTCAAGCTCAACAAGAGCCAGTTAGCGGATCAATACCGTTAACTCCTATTCAACGCTGGTTCTTTGGTAACCGTTCACAGGATTCCCGAACGTTACCGCGAAAGATAGGTACATAGAGATG
>JAQYWP010000850.1 GCA_029379285.1 Rhizonema sp. PD38 | reverse complement strand
AGCCTAAATGTATCAACTTTAAAGTGAAACGGTATTAGAAGGGAGAAAAAATCTCGTATGACTGAAACTGTGTTGAAGGATGAAGAGGAGCGAAATTTGGAGCAGAACGCAATTCCTGAAATGCTGCAACCGAAGGTAAAAAATCACTCATAATGCCTTTCGCTCGATAGTCGCTTTGTCGATATATTCGGTGCCGTTGTTGATCGCGTCCTTAGCACACTCAACTAGCAAGCGGTGCAGATTACCAATATTGCCGTCTGAAATTGCGTGTAGAGTCAACGCTAGCTCTGGCTGATGAAGCTTGGACGGCTTACGTAGTGGCGACACGCTCTCAAAACTGGCAAGCAGCGACTGAAAATTCTTGTTCAGTACCCAGGTTGGTAAGGTCATCACATCAAATCGGCTGGTATGTTGTGGATCGGTATGAAGTACGCGCACAGCCTCACGCGTACCGACCCCGACGACTGGGATAGTTAGCTCTTTGCAGAGTAACTTGATGGCATTCATCACTTCACGCTGCTTTATGGGGGAGCCTGTCAGAAGGTCGTGAAACTCATCGAGCACCAGCATTTTCACATGGCACGCCCTGAAAAGATGTACGGGAGCATCCCAATTTGGCAAAAATAAAAGAAGCAAAATTATTCGCGATGTACACTCGGGAATAACTAGGCGATTCAATCTTGTGGCTCTTCTGACTCAAGCTCAGATCCAGAACTAATGTAAGCGCAGACAATCATCAAGAGTATGAATTATCCTCTGTATTTCATCCCAAACAGAACGTCTCATTACAGACATAACTGCATCAATATGTTCAGTAGTACCAGCTTTGCCCAAATGCTTATATTTACTTAGTTTTGATGATGTCGCGCATTGGAAGTATGGTTGAGGCGTTTGTAACTTGTAGTACCAATATTTTTTGTGGTTCTGCCGTACTTGATAGCGTGCTACCCACGCACAGGATGGAGCAAGTTCTCCAAGCTTTAAGAAAAGTCTTTGTTGTTTTTCTAAAGCTGCGATCGCTTTTTTAATCCGGTCAAAACGAGCTAACTTATCTTGTTCAATATCGATATTACTTGGTCGGGGCATAAAAAACATCCGAAATATATTCGCGAGTTATAATCGCGAATAAAATGGACTTTCTGTTTGAACCTGTTTTATTTTATGTGTTACAACTTAGCAGCAAGAATTCCATTCAAATAAGCGCAGCGAAGTTGAAGCATTTGCGGTAAATTTTCTGACCTCCACTGTGCTCCGACTATTTGCAGTCGTTTATCGATTTGCTTTACCGCAGACTCTACAGCTCCAGAACCTCCACTCGCTTAGTTGCTCGGCTTGAAAGTACATATAATTGACCAAACGGTGTCGATAAGGGTAAGGGTTCTGCCAACAGTTTTTGCAGTTGTTCCTACGGTGCCGGACGTTTGCTATCAAGAAGTAAGGCGAAAAATACCTACACGCTAGATGATTTGATTGAGCAAACAAAAGGTGTAGAGTGTCGTAAAGATACAGGCGTTTTGGATGAAATTCCCAGCGCTTATAAGCCGATAGATGAGATGATGAATAATCAAGCGGATTTGGTTGAAGTTGTAGCAACACTCAAGCAAGTCCTTTGTGTGAAGGGTTGAATTCCGGGTGGGCAATGCCCACCCTACTTTTTCAGAGATTTTAACTGGGTATCAGATGGTCAAAGTTTTTTTCGACACCATCTTTCGTAACAACCAATTGTCGCACTTTTGGATTTTCTAGATATGTGCCTTCCAAACGAGTCTGTTCCAGCTTTTTAGTTTGAAACCAGCAAGTGCGGGTGAGGATAGCTTTTCTAAAGTCTACACTTTTGAGGGTAGCTTGGGTAAAGTCAGCATCTGTTAAATTGGCACCGCGAAAGCTTGTTCCTTTTTTGGCGACAATGCCAATTGCTAACGCTTGAATAAGCTGATATTTTTTGTCTCCATAAATAGCTTGCCAGCCAACATAAATACCAGATGCGATTATGGCAATCCTATTTGATTTGTGAACATCGGGCATGTTCAGATTACCGACTTCTTTAAGAAGTCAGGAATCTTGTTGTTCACGTTATTTAGGAATCAGGTAGAAAACAGCACAAAAAAGCAAAACAAAAGTGTATATTTGGCTATGACTGTGTACCATCAACGACTTAAAACGAAGGAGCTAGTGGGCGACGAGGTGTCCCGCCACCACCAACACGCTCTGAAGCGTTGTTTCTTACTACCTGAAGGTACTTTGGCAGTACTTGCAGACCTTCCCATGAAAGCTGTTTTACCTCTTCATCTGCTGAGGGTTCTCCGTACAGGTTAAGGTGACCCCGATCCACTACATAGGCACCGTAGTCCTGGAGGGCGCGAGCCAGCTCGTAGATTGGTGTGCCCGGTGGTCCGACAATAGCCTCAATGTTAACGTCTGGCGGGATTGCCAGCAACGAACCCATGTACACATTCCCCGTCCCAGTATAGCTGCTGCCATCGCCGTCATCAGCCGAGTTTGCAGGCCATACGTAAGGCTTTCCACTAGGGGTGTTTTTATTTAAAACGGCAGTCGTGATCGAGATTCGCAGTGCGTGTCGAATCCCGTTGTGGAGTTCCCCCTTGCGGATCAGCCCAGCTGTACACGAGCCACCGTAGGCACACGAGCCGTGGTAGGTGTCAAAGACTCCAAGACCCTTCAAGTCAATTTTGTTGGGGTAGGGTGCTTCAAGGTTGCCGTCAGCCCGCCTCTTTGCCCCGAGCATCTCAATGACGGAATTGTGGGTTTCGTCGATGATGTGCAGATGACTGTCCCCGCTAGAATCCGGTACAGCGGCGTCTGGCACGTGCACCTTGAAAGCAAGTTTGTCGTCGTCCGTTTTGTAAATGCTGCGGATCGGATCAGATGTATCGGCCATAAAGATCGGGATAGACCACTGTGTTGTATTGAGCAGCAGACCATACTTTAACGCTTGCGTCGTCCACTCGGGTGAACTCACCGGCTCAAACTGCGCCTCGGAGCCAATTGGCATGTTCCAGGGGCTGTGTGCATCAAATGGCCAATAGGCGGGGTCGCGTGTTTTGCTTGTCGAGTTGCTAGCCAACATAACGGGCGAGAAATCGGCTTTTGGGGTCGGCTTGCTCTGGACCGCCATGATTGGCGGCACGCTGGACAGGACAAAAGTAATCACTGCCAGCAGGACAAGCCGTGCAACCTTATAACGTGTGACGCGGTGTGGGCATTGCACTGAAGTGCGTTGCTGGAGCTTGGAATCCATTATTGATGTTTTAGGCTTCATCGTTATTTATAAATTTGCTATTCTCTACGTTGAGAGTGATGAGTTTATCACTACTGATTGTCCGAATTGCACCTCCGGCACCATTTTCACCTTCACCACTGGATTTTCCATTGGCAAGGGTCAAATTTCGCAACGTAAAACTTGAGCCTGGTGTTGTGACATCGAAAATTCGGCTGGCATTATTGCCACTAATGGTTAGACCACTAGTACCTGCACCATCAACTGTCAGGTTTTTGTCAACTGTGAGTTCACCTGAAGTAAGGTTAATTGTTTGATTGGCAAGGTTAGAGCCAAATTGTAATGGTATCATCTGATTTTGCTTGAGCGATCGCCTCTCTAAGAGAACCAGCACCATTGTCAGCACTAGACGTCACGTTAATAGTACTCATGTTCCATTAATCCTCGTTTGTTGTTTGTCTTGACCAAATCAGGACTTACGCACGAACAACGTAACCATAGTCCGCAGCGATCTCTGGGAAACATAAGCCCTAAGTCCTTACGGACACGCTACGCGTTCACGTCTCTTGTAGCGTGCGCCAAAGGCGCTCAGTGTGCGCTTTGCGCTTACGGGCACGCGCTCGTCCCAAGGGGACACGCGCAAGGGACAAGGGACGCAACCCACTGTTTTTAGTAGCGCGTGCGTAAGTTCTACAAAAAACTCATGAACAATGACAAAGTGGTCTAGATCCAGGTAAAACACTTATCGGTGAGATGAAGCGCAATAGACAACAACCATTCGACCATCACCTGATAGGCATGATCATATAAGTTAGATCTCATATAGACGCGCTGATTATGTCATCACCGATAGTTGCGCTGTTGACTCTAGTTAACTCATACCAAGCTTTGCTCAAGGGCAAATCTAGTCACCCTTAGCACCAGGGTAAGCGCATCTCAAACGCTATTGACAGCTAGGTTACGTCTCCTGAGTGGGGTCGGCTAGTGCAGCTGCCAACAGGGTGAGCATATAGTCATCATCCATTGCAGCACGCC
>JAQYWP010000849.1 GCA_029379285.1 Rhizonema sp. PD38 | reverse complement strand
CCATGTAGGGGCGTTCGCATGCACGGCGTTCTATGTAGGCTACCCCTGTTCGCCCTAACGATGAGTTTATGTGTTGCAAACATTTTTGAAATTGGTATTACTATAACTTACGCAAAGACACCAGCAGCTAAGCCATACTCAATCATGACTTCGAATACTTTGGCTCTCAATGCTCACTTAAGACAAAAAATAGGTTCCTGAGTTTTCCTCCGAACCTATCACAGAAGCACATGATTAATAAATATTGTTTAACCAAACTTTCCGCTGATGTATTCTTTAGTTGCTTCCTGCTGGGGATTTTGGAATATGGTTTCTGTGCGATCATACTCAACAAGGTAGCCACTACGATTTCCTTTTTCTGACGTTTGGACGTTAAAAAAGGCAGTCATATCGGATACCCGCGACGCTTGTTGCATATTGTGAGTAACGATGATGATCGTATATTGTTCTTTGAGTTCATGCAGCAAGTCTTCTACCCGTAAGGTGGAGATGGGGTCAAGAGCTGAGCAAGGTTCATCCATTAAAATCACATCAGGCTGAGTGGCGATCGCACGGGCAATACATAAGCGCTGTTGTTGTCCACCAGATAAAGATAAGCCACTTTGGCGCAATTTATCTTTTACTTCTTCCCACAAAGCTGATTGTCTGAGCGATCTCTCCACCAATTCATCCATATCACCTTTAAAGCCGTTGAGTCTTGGTCCAAAAGCAACATTTTCAAAAATCGATTTCGGAAATGGGTTTGGTCTTTGAAACACCATCCCAATTCGACGACGCACCTCTACAGGGTCGATATTTGCTGCATATAGGTTTTCGCCATTGTAATAAATATTACCTTCAGCCCGAAACCCACTAATTAAGTCGTTCAGACGATTATAACAACGTAGCAAGGTACTTTTGCCACATCCTGACGGACCAATAAAAGCTGACACACGATTTTTAGGAATGTCCATCCAGACATCACGTACTGCTAAAAAAGTTCCATAATATACATTCAAACTTTCTGTACGTAAGACAGTTTCAGTTTGATTAGCACTGCTGCTATCCCGAATGTTAGTCGCCATAATTGGTGGTTATTAATTTAACTGTAGTTCAATTTGAAATTTGGTTTTTTTATTTAATTTTGCGACTGGTTGCCCAGCGAGCGATGATACTGGTAAGTAGAACCAGCAACACCAAAATCAAAGATGCCGCCCAAGCTATTGACTGTTGGTTTTCATAAGCAGAGGTGGCGAATTGGTAAACCAAAACAGCAAGAGATGCAGTGGGTTGGAATAAAGTAGTAGACCAATACTGGTTAAATTGAGCAGTAAATAGTAAAGGTGCTGTTTCTCCAGCCGCACGGGCAATTGATAAAGTTGCCCCAGTCACAATTGCTGGTATAGCTGCGGGCAAAACGACTTGTGTCACTGTTTGAAAGTTAGTTGCACCCAAGCCCACAGCTGCTTGTCGCAGATCTTGTGATACTAACTGTAAGGCTTCATCAGTCGTACGGACAATAATCGGTAACATTAAAATCGCCAGAGCGAATCCTCCAGCTGTAGCTGAGAATCCATGTGTTGTCAAGACGACAACAGCATAGGCAAAGACACCAGCAATAATCGAGGGAACTCCGCTCAACACATTGGTAGCAAACCGAATCCAGCGAGATATCTCCTTGGAGCTAAATTCTGTCAAATAAATTGCTGCCAATACTCCAACAGGAATGCTGATCACAGTTCCGATTCCTACCATAATCAGGGTGCCGATAATCGCATTGCCAAAACCTCCTCCCTGTAGTTGTCCTGCTACTGGTGGTAAGTCAGTAAAAATGCTTAAATTTAGACTGCTGAAGCCTTTAATCAGGACGTAAGAAAGCACTGCCAACAAAGGTAGAAGAGCTAACACCCCACACACAAATGCTAACACTGTCATCACCGTGCTAAATAGAGTTCGGGGAGACGTAGGAGATCGATTCAGATTACTGCGAGTTAATCCGTTGGAGGGCTGATTTGGAGCAGAAGTCATAATTGAAAAACCAAAATTTTAGAGTCGCTTCACTCGCAGAACGATGTACTCTGCCAAAATGTTAACGATCAAAGTCAACACAAACAGAACCAACGCAGCGTACATTAGAGATGCAATTTGCAGACCACTAGCTTCTGCAAACTGACTTGCCAATAGAGAAGAAATTGTGTTACTTGGTGCAAACAGCGAGGCGCTAATGTCGTTAGCGTTACCAATTAACATCGTGACAGCCATTGTTTCTCCCATTGCCCGACCTAGTGCTAACATCACAGCACTGACAATGCCAGAAAAGGCAGCGGGGATTAAAACTTTAAAAATTGTTTCCCAACGAGTTGCTCCCAATCCCACAGCAGCTTGACGCAAACTAGATGGTACGGCAATCAGCGCATCGCGGGAAATGGCCGTGATGATTGGTAAAGTCATAATTGCTAAAATGACTCCAGCCGGAAACAATCCTGGTCCTGTCGGAATGGTACTAAAAATTGGCAACCAGCCTAAGGTGTGATTGAGCCATTGTCCCACAGGTGTGATTAAAGGAATCAAAACAAAAATTCCCCATATACCGTACACAACGCTGGGAATAGCTGCTAGTAGTTCTACCAAGAAAGTAAGTATAACTTGTACAGGCGTTGGTAACAGATTTTCGCTTAGCAATAGAGCAGTACCCACACCAATTGGGACAGCTATTAATAGACCGATCAAAGCACTTACTAAAGTTCCGTAAATGTGAGGCAGAACTCCGTAGTCATTAGTGACTGGGTTCCAAGCGCTTTTTACTAAAAAACTAGGACCAAATTTCAGGATGGCTGGGGAAGCTTGAATGGCAACCTGAATTGCTATCCATATTAAGACACCAGCGATCGCCAGTGCAAAAATCCGCGTCAGCCAAATAAAGCCCCGATCCAGGAACTTCTCTCCAGACGTAAGAGGTCTAACTATTTGTAGACGATTCTGGGCTTGTGTGGTCATGAATAACTTTACTCATCAATAGTAGAAAAAGTGGGAGCGAACAAAATATGTCATTGGTCATTAGTCATTTATAAATGACACACAACAAATGATCAGAAACTATTGACAATTACTTAGTATTGCTGGCGCTATTACCGTTAGCGCTACCACCTACAGAGATTTTATAATCAGGACTGATAGCATCAGCGGCTGAGCCCACTTTCTGTACCACGGCGTCAGGTAGAGGAACATACCCTAGTTGTGGAGAAACTTTTTGACCTTCAGTCAAGCCGTACTCGATCATGGCTTCCACTGCTTTAGCTTTCGCCTTATCGGGATATTGCTTGTAAGCCAAAATCCAAGTGTAGGTAGAAATGGGATAGGACTCTGCACCTGCGGGATCTGTAATAAAGGCGCGGAGATTTGCTGGCAGGGCTTCTGATTCCAGTGCTTTAGCGACTGATTGTTGATTGGGTACAACGAATTGACCTGCTTTATTTTGCAAAGCAGCCATATTCAGTTTATTTTGTTGGGCATAAGTGTACTCAACGTAACCAATCGCACCTTGAGTTCTTTTTATTTGGGCAGTTACACCGTCATTTTTGGGAGCACCAACTCCTACAGGCCAACTGACAGTTTTTCCACTGCCAACTTTAGTCTTCCAATCTGGACTAATTGCACTCAGGTGTTGCGTAAATGCACCTGTCGTACCACTACCATCAGAACGATGTATGATTGTGATTGGTTGGTTGGGAAGGTTGACACCTGGGTTAGCAGCAGTAATTTTCGGGTCGTTCCAAGTCTTGATCGTGCCCAGGAACATACCACTGTAAACGTCCCGTGGTAACTTGAGTTGCTGAACACCAGGCAAGTTGTAAGCTAGTACAATACCACCAGCTGTCATGGGCAGTAAAATTACGCCCCGTTGCACTTTGCTGATTTCATCGTCTGTCATAGCAACATCGCTGGCACCAAAATCTACGAGATTTTTGGTAAAATTCTCAACTCCCGCACCGCTACCATTTGGATTGTAGTTGACTTGGAGATTGGGATATTTCTTGTTCAAAGCTTGAAACCAATTCTGGTAAAGTGGTGCGGGAAAAGTTGCCCCAGCACCATTTAACGATACGTTGCCACCTAAATCCAGTTTTCCGGTGTTACTAGAAGCAGTTGTATCAGTCGCAGTACCAGGAGTTGCCTCGTTACTGCCAGCATTGTTAGCTTGCTGTCCGCCACCACCACAAGCAGCCAAACTGATTGTTAGTGCTAGTACAGAAAGCGCTCTGGTCAAGTGAGAAGGATTGATTGCGGAGTAACGGAACATGAA
>JAQYWP010000101.1 GCA_029379285.1 Rhizonema sp. PD38 | reverse complement strand
CCTTAATAGAGGTTAAAAAAATAAATTATGCGTTGGTGCAAATCTTTTCTAGAGGCTATGAAAGCCATTTATCCATACAAAATTTATGGATATGTCTAATAATTAATAACTAGTAAATAATGATAAATAATCGATTCATAGCTGATTGCTTATGGCTAACACACTCTGTTCAAAGTCAAGCGCTACCATGCAATGATAGACATTTATCGCTATTGCATTGCTGCCGAAGGTTGACTCAGAACGCGATCGCGGTAACGGGACTGTGCAACTTCTACCTGATTGCTGCGGAATCTCTGTGCAAGCAGTTCCCACCTAATAAGCTGTTACGCTTTAAAGTTACATAATTAATTGTGAAGGTCGTTATTTGTTATTTGTCCTTTGTAAATACAAATGATCAATGACTGTCTTAACGCTTCACGAGTGCAATTATATTGCACATTAGCTTTTGCATTCCTTTGTTTGGCGAAAAGTCTATAACAATCAGGTAAAAAATTGATTTTTTCTGGATTTAGAGTAATCCGTGCATTATTTGTGAACAATTAGAGATTTTGCATCTGTGGGCAATGCGGAATATAGCAATCCGCGCAGGAATATGTCAGAAAATTCACCCTACAGGCTACCATTGTCTCCCCGATGTCTCAGGAGGACTAAAGTTCGGTTGCAGCTTTTCTCAAATTTTCACGCTCTCTTTTACGGACTGCTATCTATTCTAGAGAAAATTTTGAGCATTCAGCAATTAGCAAAATACTGATAGCTCATTTAAACATGCCGATTTGTTAAGGACTAAGTAAGAGCCAAGCAGATGAGTATGAAAAACATAGCAGGTAAAACGGTGCTGTTAACGGGCGCATCAGGTGGTATTGGAGTTTTTATTGCCCGTACATTTGCAAAAGAACAAGCAACTGTAATTTGCGTTTCTCGTTCTAAAGAAAAGCTAAACAGCGTATGTACAGAGATTGAAGCTGCTGGTGGTAGAGGAATAAGTCTTCCATTTGACATCAATAAAGTGGAAGAATTATCAACTCTCGTACAGCAAATTAATCAGCTTGTAGGCCCTATCGATATTTTGATTAACAATGCGGCTATAGAAAAATATCGACCTTTCCAAAATTACTCTCTAGAAGATATCCAGTCGATATTGACAACGAATTTAATTGCGGGGATGGAGTTAACTCGTTTAGTCTTACCGAGTATGTTAGCTCGCGACAGTGGTCACATTGTGAATATTTCATCTGGCTCAGGTAAAAAAGGAGCGCCTTACAACAGCATCTACTCAGCAAGTAAAGCGAGTATGATTATGTGGACAGATGCAATGCGGCAGGAATTAGCTAATACTAATGTAGGAGTTTCAGTGATTTGTCCAGGATATACAAAAGCAGGAATGTTTCTGAAATTTGGCTTACCAGCACCTAAGTTAGCGCGTGTTTCTGAACCAACAGATGTGGCGATCGCAGTTCTGCATGCCGTTCAGCAAAATCAAGGAGAGGTCGTACTTGATGGAATTTTAACACGATTACTGTTCTCAAATATACAACTTTTTCCTGAATTCGGAGATAGAATTTATCGCATGATTGGATTAACACAAATAAACAAAAATTGTGCCGAAAACAAAATGCATGAGGAAAACGAAAAATAGACATTAGCTATTAGCTAATGTCTATGGAAGCAAATTAGCAGTTAGCAATTTATAATTCTTTGATGGTTTTATATTAAGCACTCTACCATTCCTCTACCCGCCCAACATAGATTACAGCAATTTGCAGATAAATAAACCACATTTGTGGCAATACTGCAAGGGCTCTTGAAAATTGTAGGTTGGGCTGACCGTTAGGAAACCCAACAAATGCTAATAAATGTTAGATTTCGTTCCTCAAACGCCCTGACGCTCGTTCCGACGCTCGTGCCTCGCTACCGCTACGCTAACGTCGCTAACGCTACCGAGTCGCGCTCGTACCCCTTCGGGGAAGCAAGCTACGCATGATTGCGTCTTCCCTTGGGAGAAGACTCGCTAACGCTAACAGCAGTTGCCTGGGCGTAGGAAAACGCCTCATGCGCGCTGCTTCACCAGTTGCCTGATGAGGAAAACCCTCCTCCAGAGCGCTGGCTCCCTAACCTACCTTAAATTCAATTTTTTAGCAAAACTTACGCAGCATTGACTGACATTCGTGGGGACGTTCCCGTACCCCTTCTCTCTAAGCAAGCTACAAAGCAGCGTCTCCACTGAAGGGTGTTCCCCCTGACTGACGGTGTGATTCATAGAAAGTGAAAACTGCTGTCACTAACAAGGGTTAGGTTTAGGGAGCCAAGGTTTACTAATTGATTTCATTGCTAATAGCTAATTATTCTGTAAATCCACAATTAACTCAAAAGAACAGAGAAAAATGGCTGATGGTCATTACGATGTCATCATCATTGGTACAGGTGCCGGTGGTGGAACTCTGCTTAATCGATTGGCATCAAGCGGTAAGAAAATTTTAGTTCTAGAACAAGGAACTTTTCTACCTAGAGAAAAAGCGAATTGGGATTCTCAGCAGGTTCTAGGAAAAGAACGCTATCGAAATAGTGATGTATGGTATGACAAAAATGGCAAAGCTATACGACCAGTCATGCACTATTATGTTGGCGGCAACACTAAATTTTATGGTGGTGCCTTGTTTAGGTTTCGCCCGCAGGACTTTGAAAAAGTTATTCATAAAGGTGGCATTTCTCCGGAATGGCCATTAAAGTATCAGGATTTTGCTCCCTACTATGCCCAAGCTGAAAAACTTTATGAAGTACATGGTCAGCGAGGTCTCGATATTACTGAACCGCAGATTGATGAAGACTATCCCTTTCCAGCAGTCAGCCATGAACCATACATTCAAAACATCCATTATGCCCTAAAGTATCAAGGCTTGCATCCATTTTATCTACCGCTTGCCGTCAAACTTAATGAAGTCAATCGTTCTTTAAGTGCTTGTATTCGTTGCGATACTTGTGATGGCTTCCCGTGTTTTATCAATGCTAAAGCTGATGCTGACATTAACTGTGTACGTCCAGCACTTGTCAATCCCAATCTAACTTTAATTACCAATACAAAAGTCATACGTTTGCATACCAGTGAATCGGGTCGGGAAGTGACTGGAGTGGAAGCAGAAATTGCAGGTAAGCGTCAGATGTTTACTGGAGATATTGTGGTTGTTGCTTGTGGTGCAGTTAATTCAGCAGTCTTGTTACTAAAATCTGCCAACGACCAACACCCAAATGGATTGGCTAATAGTTCTCATCTTGTCGGGCGTAATTACATGGCACATAAGTTTGCCGTAGTTATGGCTATAAGCACAAAACCCAATCCAACAGTTTTTCAAAAGACACTTGCTGTCAATGATTTTTATTGGGGTGAAAAAGATTTTACTTACCCGATGGGAAGCGTACAATTACTCGGCAACATCCATAAAGATAGAGTCGCCGCTCATGCACCACCTTTTATGCCTAGCAAAATATCTGAATTTGTGGCAAATCATTCCCTTTGTTGGTTGTTAATCACTGAAGATTTACCCGACTTCAATAATCGTGTACGTATCAACGGTGAGAAAATTATTCTTGACTATACAAATAATAATCAAGAGGCATTTGATCGCTTAATTGAGCGTTGGAATGAAGTGTTGAAGTCCATTAGGGAGCGACCCTATCGCTTTAGCTCTTTTTCATCATTTATTACCTCAAAAATGGGCTTGCAAGAGGTAGCTCATCAGTGTGGAACTTGTCGTTTTGGTGAAGACCCTAAAACTTCGGTACTTGATATCAATTGTTGCACACATGATGTTGATAATCTTTACGTTATTGATGGTAGTTTTTTCCCATCTAGTAGTGCGGTAAATCCATCGCTCACTATTATGGCAAATGCTTTACGCGTCGGAGAGCATTTGTTGGAAAGATTGGGATAGATTTATGAAATGTTAAGTTACAATGCTTTTCCGTAGTATTAGTTTTTTTTGATACTTTATACTTCCGCATTATTTGAGAGAAAAAGTTTTTCTCCGAAGAGCGATCGCACTGTGCCAGTTGCGTAAGTCTTGAATATGATGAAAAAGAGCATCTACGGAGAGAGGAGGTGAATGGGCATTAGTTAGCTGCCCTTTCACCAACATTATTTCAAATTAAACAGAAATGGTTTGACAGATAAAATCATACGATCTAACTCGGTTTTGTTATGTTTGAGAAAATCGTGCCCCCATAATTCATTTGTGTTATCGGAGCAATTTTTTGCAAGGGCTTCTCCGATCTTTTCAAAATTCTTTTTAATATCTGTCCTTAATTTCTCTGGTTCAGATAAGACACCAAGAACAAATACTCTTTCTTTTAAATCATTTGGAATTTGATGCTTTACATAACTCAATCTATTTTCATCCTCATCAAAATCAATCAGCAAAGCAATCATTCTGTGTGGATATTGTCGCATTGTAGAGGCATAATCATTCGTAAATTTCTTCACAACATCTTCCCAACCACGAACCTCTGGTAGGATTTGAATAGCGCGGTCATTGATATTTAGATCAAGAATAAATCCGTTCGCCATCTGGCGATTAGCATCGTCTTCGGGCAACACAAGAATGTGCGGTTTATGCTTATTTATACTCATAGTTATATATCGCCACGAATCAAGGTCTCTATAAGATCACCTCTCACCTCCATATCACTGAGCAATCTGATCAGAGTTGGCTCTAAGTGGCTTTTTCGATCAAGTACAAAGGTATTTTCATTTGAAAATTTTCGGATGGCTTCCTCATTATGCGAAGTCACCAAGATTTGTCCACTATTCTTAAATGAGCGTCGAAGTGATGCAATAAAAAGTCCAACTTCTGACAAGGAGAGATAGTTATCAGGCTCATCCCAGAAGCAAAAAAGTGGACCGTATGATTTGTTGGCAGCTAAGACAACAGCACAAAGGAAAAAGCATTTTTCACCGTCAGATAAGTCTTTAAAATTAACACTCAGATTCGCATTATTTTCTTCAAACCGAACAATCATGCTTTTGAAGTCTTTGCCAATAAGTTCATTCAGAAAATCCTTCATGTCAGGCATAACTTCTCGAAGATATTGGTCAATCTGTGTGTAGGCTGCAGGATAACGACCGAGTAACCCAGAAAACCACTCGCCAATATTTGAACCCTCTCGCTTTGGCTCCAAAGTTTCACCGTTAGAGTCTCCGGTCATCAAACTTGGGATCGGAGCTAAAATGATCATGTGAGCAAGCCAAGTCTTGAAAATATGAAGAGGATCAGTCTCTGATTGCTTCTGAATTACTGGAAGGGCAACAAGATGCCAATCTACCAGAAACTGAGCCTCACGATTTTGTGAGCTGCTGTAAAGACTGACTTTAGCTTCTTTTCGAGAGTATATTGGATCTCCTGCAACTAGCAATTGCTCTTCAAAAACTCGAAGCTCTTTAAATTTTTCTGGTAACTCTAAAGCCAGGACATATTTGTATAATTTATGTTCAATTAATACTTCTATTTCAAACCGGAGTGGAACATCAGATCTTCCACGAGCAAAATCCTTCGACTGGATAAGTTGGCCAACTCTATTTATGCCTCGACCGATGGACTGAAGTACCTCTAATGCAATGGAAATACTTGATTTTCCTGTACCATTTTTTCCAATCAAGAGAGCAGATGACATCCCCTTTATGGATAGTTCAAAGTTTTCTAGGCATCTGAAGTTGTGTATATACAGTCTTTGGAGCATAGGAAAATGATCCCTTTGGAGTGGAAAGTGAAATAACTTTTTGCTCTGCCTAAGTTACGATCCGGATAGAATATCACATAATATTTGCAAAATCAAACAATCTTCTATACTAAATGATAGGACTCAATCAATATTTTGTAGTTAGGGCTTCTCAATCAAATTGGAATATACTGGAAAAATATATTCACCAATGGTTTTGAAAGGGCGATGCCAACTCCAGTCACCAGACGCGAGCGCGTAGCTTGCTTAGAGAGGAGGGGTACGGCGAGCTTCGCGCTTCGCTGCCATTGATAGATGAACTGTATTGGGCTAGGTAGGCAATGCCAAACCATATCAGAATTAAACTGAATATGCTACGCATTGCCCACCCTACAACATCTCCCTTGTCAGTCTTAATAATTAGCTCTGAGCGATTTGACTTTTGTCATTCCTAAAGACGATATCATGGCTAGTGCGTAAATCCACTGTGTCAGGGGAAATGATATTGACATTTTCATCGTTGTCACAGGTGATAATTTTGTCAATGGCTGATGGTGCTGGCGCAGGACGTGCTGTACACTTTTCTCTAGGGCGATCGCAAGTAAAAGTAATGCTTGCATATAAGCCCCGAAGCTATTAAAAAAGATAGCTGCTGCATCCCATTGTTTCGTACACAATGCTGCTACAAATAACACCAACATCAGATTGGGAAGCAGCACGCTTAAAATCGACTCAGCAACAATCGCCCACCATTGAGGATGGTAAAGTCGAGAAGAAAGAAGTTGTCGCTTCAACAAACTTTGGAAACTAGATAATTGGCACTCTTCACGATTGAGAGTCATGAGGGAAGGCACAAATGCAACCTGCTTACCATGTTTTGCCAAAACACTGTAAATCATGGTATCTTCGCCACAGGCTTGTCCCCACTTATCAAGCAGTCCTGTTTGGTGAATCAGTTTTGTTTTTATCGCCAAAGCTCCACCCCAAGGAATCCGGTGCGTGTACATCTGCACAACTGCATAGATGTTCCACGAGTAACGTACCAAAGATCCTAAAGACTTACCAGTCGGTACATACCAGCAGTTCCCCGTTGTCGCTCCAACTTTGGGATTGGCAAGAGGGCTGACAAGTTCTCGCAGCCAATTAGAATGGACGATCATATCAGCATCTACTGAAGCAACCACTTTGTAAGAATCGTCGAGTTCGGAAACAGCTTGCACTAGGGAACTGCATTTGAGACTACAATTAGGACTTGCTATCCGCAGAGGACTGACTTGCACATTCTGGGAAGTTTCTTGAGAAAGTGTCTCTGTGACAATGTTCCAAGCCGGATCTTGCTCGTTGTCAATGACGAGCTTTAAATCGTACTGTGGGTAGTTTTGATTTAACAGCGATCGCAAACATTTCGACAAAAGGGGATCGGTTCCACGCAGGTAAACAATGACCGCAGTTTTGGGCAGCTGGTTATCTGGTAATGTATCTTGGTGGTGCGATCGCAGGTACAAAAAAAACCGCAGTGAGAGAAATACCTGAATAGCCCACCAAATTAGCAAAACGAGGGACAGCAATATTGCTAATTCTTTCATTAGGGTCTACTGTAAAAAACAAAGCTATGTGATGAAATGTAAAATCTTGCTGTTTGTAGTTGCGCTTTAGCGCTAAAGCGCAACTACAAACTAAGATTTATTTGTCGAGCGAATATTTCATGTGAATTTTGATGGTGGTGTTTTTGTTGACTACAAAACTAGATTGGCTAAATTTTGGTGAACCTGTTGCGATCGATATCGTTGGATTGTTGGAAACACCAAAACCTTCTTCCGGAATACCGAAAAGGTTTGAGTTTAGTTTGTGATCTCCGTTCTGATCGTCAACTATACCGACAGCGTAAGTTCCTGGCTTCAAGCCATAGAACTGCTTGGTGAGTGTAGTTCCTTTTATTTGACTACAGCCACTTTGGACTCCACCACTATCACCCTGCGGAAATCCTTTTTCATTAGAGAAAAGTCTTAAGCAAACCTGACCTTTTTGATGCTTTATTCCGTCTACTACGACAGTCAGTGTTTCAGTCGGCTGCGCTTGCACTGTTTTTACGAAGCTGATGCTTGCAATAGTAGCAAGCAAAAAAGTACTGAGTTTAGATATTCTAAGCATGATTTTGCAGTTATCAACAATGGATTTGAGTTTAGTTTGAGAGAAATTTGAGAGTAGAGTGGCAATGCTCAATCAAGACAGATTTCGATCTCAGCTATGCATTGCTCACCCAGGAGATGATTGGGAGAGGACGACTCATTAAAGAGGATGATGGGGATCGAGTCTAATGGGAAGAGTATTGAAAGCTGTCTTACAGCGGTTTTCACTCTCTATGAACCACACCGTTTGTAAGGCGTTTGCCTTTCCTCGCCCCTACGACTATGGTCTATTTACGTAAAGCTCGTGGGAGAGAAACTTCTCTCCTACAGACTTTGTCTGAAAATTGCTGTAATTGGACTTGTGGTATGAGTTGGAACCTGTTTTTTGATTGATTTTTGCTGCAAACGTTTGTAGAATATTTGAGCAGCGACAAGCAAATCTTTCATCAAAAGATACTCTGTACCTTTGAGTTGCTGTATTATACTAATGTAACAACGCAGTCGTTCATACCAATTCAGTGAACCCATCTGAACGGAGCGCAAATACTCCCAAAATACTCGCCAATGTGGAAATAAAATTTTGCCTTCTTGTGAAGAATCAAACCACACTGCATAGGAATAGAAATCAGGCAACATACTTAATGAGTATTTTGGATTGTTGCTCGTGAATGACAAGTAATCTGGAAAGAACATACTCAATGAGTGTTGCTGATGACTTCTTGCAAAGAATAGGTATTCGGGGATTTCATAAAACTGACCGAGGAGACCGAGTCTTAACAAGAAAATTCCGTCTGCTACACCGTAACCACCCATAGGCGGTGTCATTTTAAGGACCCTGGAACGAATGACTCCATAACATTGATAGCACAGATGCTTAGTTAGAAGATCGTGAAACCGTTCGTGTGGTTCGGTTGAATTGGTTTTTAGGTTAATATCGTAGTTCTGTAAGAATTTGCCGTTTTCATCAATGAAATACACCTGAGAGTGGCACAAAATTACCTCAGGGTTTTGGTCAAGTACCTCAATACACTTCCTGATAAAATCTGGAGCGTGTAAATCGTCATGAGCTACCCACTTAAAGTACTCACCTGAAGATAATTCAAAGACACGATTAAAGTTACAGGCGCAACCGATATTCGTTTCATTACGGTAGTAACGGATGCGTTGGTCTTGAGTAGTGTATGCTCTACAAATTTCCTCTGTGCTGTCTGTTGATGCATTATCTGAGATAATTAACTCGAAATCTTCAAAGGTTTGAGCCAAAATTGAATCTATGGCTTCTTTGATAAATTTCTCGCCATTATATACAGGCAGTCCGATACTTAATTGTGGCTGTTTATAGCTCATAAGTGGTGTTAGGATTTTAGGATTTTCGCAGAAAAAGTCTTAAGACTATCATTTGTCATTAGTCCTTTGTGATTGACAACTAAGGACTAATAAAAACCTTCACAAGCCAGTGTGCAATTTAAAGATTGAAACTATGGCATTAATTTTTGGAGATCGGTTTTCTGAACCCATTCTTGCGTGCGTCGCATTCCTTCTTTGAGATCGACTGTTGGTTCATAACTTAATACGTTCTGTGCTTTGGTAATTGAATAAGCGTAAGGACGAGTCATAAAATCTACGACTTCTGGCAGAAGATCTCCTTGTTTGCGGAAAAGTTTCTGTCCTTGATAACGCAATTGCAGAAACAATTTGAGTTCATCTTTGGGCATGGAAAAAGGTGCAGGTAATCCGGCAATATCAGCTAAATGCACAAAATACTCTTTCCAAGAAGTTTCTTGTCCATCGGTGACGTTAAAGATTTCTCCGTATGTTTCTTTCTCAATAGCGAGAAAGATGGCATCAATCAAGTTGTCAACGTACACATGGTTGATGACTCCCCGTCCTTCATTGGCGTATGCAAATAATTTTTGACGCATCAATAGGAGCGGTCGGACTATCCAGGGAATACTTCCAGGTCCGTAAACGTCTCCAGGTCTAATAATAGTGATCCCAAAATCTGGTGGAGAATTCAGTTCTAAAAGTGCTTTTTCTGCTTCTATTTTGCTTTGACAGTAAGGGTTCTTTTCGTTCGCGAGTGGTGCTTCTTCCGTGACGCGATCAGGATAGTTGAAGCCGTATACTAAAACACTTGAGATATGAACGAAGGTTTTGACACCTGCGTTCTTGGCAGCTTTAGCCATATTAATGGTTCCGCCAACATTGATGTCACGAAACTGGTCGATGGAACCACCTTCTTTGGCAACTTCTGCCGTATGCAAAACGATGTCTACTCCAATGCAGGCTTCTTGGGCGATCGCAGGATCGGTAACACTACCAGTAATTACCTTAACTCCCAAGTTTTGTGCTTTTCTCGTCTTATCAGAAGAACTTTGCAGTCCGCAAACTTTCATTCCCTGAGCTATAGCAAGCTCAGCCGCTCGCATTCCGATAAATCCACCAATTTCTGTGATGAGGATAGTTTTGTTTTTGAGCATAATAGTTGGTTAGGAGTTAATGGTTAATAGTCTATAGTTAATGGTTAATGGTTAATGGTTAATAGTTTCTTTAAAGAACTCACTACTAGCAATTAACAATCAACAATCAACAATTAACTATTAACAACCAGCATTGTCTAAAAAATATCGGCTGGGTCTGTGGAACGGAGCTTGTTGATCGCAAAGGCACCGGAAGTCATACACATCAAAATTGTTGAAACTATGACTAAGACTGTATTGTGAACAGTCATCATGATTGGTAGCCTCGTAGCTTTCATCGCAATATCAGATAACCACCAAGAAATTATAAATCCAGGGATATAACTAAATACTGCTAAAATAAAAGCTTGTTGAAAGACTACATTTAATAAATAATTATTGGCGTAACCTATGGCTTTTAAAGTAGCGTAAGCAACCAATTGAGTAGAAATATTACTGTAAAGAATTTGATACACAATGACGACACCGACAACAGCAGCCATCGATAGCATGAGATTTAATATAAAACCAATAGGAGTTCTGTTTGCCCAGTATTGTTTTTCAAAATCTATAAAACCTTCATGGGTAAAAATGAGAACGTCCTTCGGTAAGCTCTGCCGCAAAGTTTCCACGAGCTTTTGCGGATCGACACCGGGCTTGAGAGTGATTGCACCGATGTCTATCATGTCAAGGGGTCGAGTATTGGGAAAGATTCTGAAAAAAGTTGAGTCACTGGCAATTAAATTCCCATCGACTCCAAAAGAAGCACCTAAGCTAAACAAACCACCAACTCTGACTCGATAGCCTGTTAAAGAATTAAAGGGAAATATCTCAATTATCGGTTCATTTTTTTCATGTTCAAATTTGAAAGCAATATCACCAAATTCTGGACGAGAATTTCGGTCATAAAGTATGATATCTGGAATTTTTATTTTATCTATGTTTTGCTCAACTTCAGGTAGATTCATAATAGGCTTTCCGGGTTGGAATCCTATAACATATATTGAGTATTTTTCCCCATTATCAGGATTCTTCAGTTTAGCAAATCCCATATAAACGGGACTAACGGAATCTACACCGTCAAACCCCAATGCTTGGTATAAACGAGTCTCAGAAAAGCTTTGAATGGCTGTCAAAGATTTATATTGAGAGCTTACTAGAAATATATCTCCTAAAAGGTTACGATGTACCGCAGTTGCACTTGAATAAAGAGCATCTTGGAAACCAAGTTGCATAAAAGTTAGAATAACAATGAAAGAAATGCCAGCTATAGCTACTAAAGACCGAATTTTGTATCGGACGAGTTGTAGCCATGCTAAAGGAATTTTAACAGCCATGATTCAAGATTTTAAGAATGTGTTAAAGACAGAAGACAGGAGACAAGAGACTCCTGACTCTTTCTTACTGTATATGAATGGCAACATCTACCTGTAGGTTGGTTAGATTTGCAACCCGCCGACTGTCTGCGGGTTTGTTAATGCGAATTTTTACCTGAACGATTCTGCCGTCTGTTTCTGCTGTGGGATTAACACTTAAAATATTTTGTCTATCAACTTGCAAACCAATTTTGGTAACAGTTCCTACTATTTTTCCTGGAAAAGCAGCACTGGTAATGGTAGCTTTTTGACCTACATGTACTTTACTAATATCGGTTTGGTACACTTCTGCCATTACCATCATTTGAGATATTTTACCTATATCAATAATGCTGTCACTGGTGTTTACCTCTCCAGTTTTAGTATGTACTTTCAAAACTTTTCCATTTATAGGAGATCTGAGAGTCGTTAAATCATAGTCTGCTTTTGCCTGATTGACAGCAGTGAGCGCACTCTTGAGATCGGCTTCTGCCAACTGGACATCCAGGGGACGTATCTCTTGAAGACTCACCAGTTTTGCTTTTTCTTGCTGGATCTGATTGTTAGTAGTGTTTATAGTCCGGTTAAGACTGGCGTTGGCTTCTGTTATCTGCTCTTCTACAGTCCTCATCTGTAAACGCTTAGTATCTGCTGTGGAAGCGGAAACACCACCTTGTTGGTAGATCTGCTGATATCGATTGTTCTCGGTTTGAGCATTGTTTAACTCAGTCTGTAAACGGTCGATAGTTGCTTTCTGCGAGGCTACGTCTCCTTGTAGTTGAGCTTCCAAACGGGTGATCGCTGCCTTTTGAGCATTGATATCTCCTGTTTTCGCTCCAGCTTTCACCTGCGCCAAGCGGGTTTGAGAAATTTCAACTTTATCCACAGCTTGTTGCAATGCTGCCTGACTGCGAGCATAACCTTCAAGCCATGCCACGACTTCCCCTTCTCGAATCGGATCTCCTTCCTTCACCAGTAGTTTTTGAACTCGGACACCTGATAGTGAGCTGGGAGGAAACAACTTAGTCACTTCACCTTGAGGCTGTATGCGTCCTAAAGCAGTTACAGCGACTCTCTTGATCGCAGCCTTTGGAGCTTTTACTGGTGGTGGTGTTTGAACATGAGACAGGTATCGAGAAAGACTGTAGATAGATATCAATCCAGTCGTTAAAGCGATGAAAGCTGCCAACATTATTCGCCACCCGTTAGAGGGTTTTTTGTATAACTGGCTTTCCTTGTCTGCTGCCATATTTATGTCCTAAATTGTGATTGCTACGCAAGTAAACTGCTTAAAACAGCTATATCAATCGATTCGGGTTGAGGCGGAAATTATTCTATAAAGCTTATATTGCAAAGATATTCTCTCCTCCTGAAGAATGATTTTTAGATGCAGAAACCGCACTTGATGCAGGGAGGAGGATCGATTTGAATTTACAGCAAGGAGCGTTGGTAAATAGAGAGTGGGATGGTCCATTGTTAAGATGAAAACTGCTGTAATTTCCGGAATTCGCTAATTATTTTTATATATTGTTATCCACAATCTCAGCCGCTACAGAAGCTACAGATTACTCCTTTAAGTACCCGAAGATTATCGTTTAGGGAGAGGAAGAGAGAGGGGAGGGGAAGGAGTATGAATTATGTAATGAAGACAGTGAAAAGCGTCTAATATCCTAAAACTTACCCAGATAATATATTATATCAACTGCTGTCAAGTTGCAGTAGCGCCAGCAAAACACTCATTTTTCTGAAGAACGAAGCGCTAATAGGAATCAAATAGCAAAACTTGTCATCCAGCATTACATAAAACTGTGATTTTGGCAATCAGTAAATGTGCTTATAATTCTCCCTTCTCTACCTTCTCCCTCTTCTCCCCCTCTCTCAATACCGCTCGGTTAAGGGTTTGCGCTCTCAATACAATAAATTGCTCAACCTTGTATTAAAGTTGCTACGAAGGTAACAAGGAGAAGCGGGAAAGACGGTTGACGGAAAGTCTGCCCAAGGGATACGCGTATCCCTTGGGCAGACTTTCCCAATTTATTCCGGAATAGATGCTAAGCTCTGAGCAGTATTGTAAGTAGGTGGGTGGAAAAATTTATAACTATGTCATCTTGACATTTAGGGTAAGATTTTGTCCAAAAATATGTAAATATTTTTTGTACTCTCGCTCAACAATAGATCTAGCCTATAT
>JAQYWP010000848.1 GCA_029379285.1 Rhizonema sp. PD38 | reverse complement strand
TACCTAAACTGTAATATCAAGGTCCCGCTCATGAGTAACTCGTCTACAAACTCCTCTTATCGCTGACGGCTGATCGCTAAAGTACTGAATTCTTTTTTCCTACTATCAACCTCCTCTACTGTCAATAATTCCCGGAGCAATCTTGCTGCAGCCTTTTGCAGCAACTGGCTAGCAAACTGTTGACCCAAACGCTGTACTCCTGGATTCAAGAACAGTTGGGCAATCTGGGGAGCGAGTTTTGAGGAATCAAAGCCACGGGTTTCTTGAAGAATTTTTAAGATCTGTTTGATATGTTCCAATGTTTGTTGTTGTTCGATTGTGGCTGTGGGAGTTTCATTGACTGTTGTTATCCCGACTCTTTCTCGTAGTAGGGATGTGAAGTTGTGGAGAGCATTTTTGCTAACAGCATCAACTCCTTTGACAGCTTCATCGACAACTTTGTTACGAATGAAAGCGCCGCGTTCGGAAGATAAGAAGTCTAGTGCTTGATTCAGTACTAAATTGAAGTCATAGTCTTGGCTATTGCGGGCGTTGCGTAACAAATTTTCCAAACGGTTCCACCGGAACTTACCTTCTTTGAATAATAAATCCTGTAATGATGCTCTGAGTTCTGGTGAAGGATCGGTTAACAGGCGTTTGGAGACGTAGGGATAAGCTGCACTTAATACTTTGAAGTTCGGATCGATATTGATGGCGATACCTTCTAACGTCACCAAGGAACGGATGATTAAGGCGTAGTAAGCTGGTACGCGGAAAGGATATTCATACATTAATGCTGATAGATCATCAGTAATACTTTTAATATTCAACTCAGCGACACTTGCTCCCAAGGCATTACCAAATACCCTTGCAAATGCCGGAATAATTGGTGTTAGGTCGGTCTCTGGTGTCAAAAATTCTAACTTAACGTAATCACGACCTAAAGCGTCAAAGTCGCGGTTAACAAGATGGACTATAGCTTCTATCAAACCATAACGCTGCTGGGGCTTGATCTCGCTCATCATTCCAAAATCGAGATAAGCTAATTGACCATCAAAGGTGGCTAATAAGTTGCCTGGATGAGGATCGGCGTGGAAAAATCCATCTTCGAGTAACTGGCGTAACGAACACTGTACACCAACTTCTATCAAATACCGAGCATCTATACCTCGAGCACGAATTGCTTCTGTATCAGTTAATTTTACACCGTTAATCCACTCCATCGTCAGGACGCGACGATTAGTGTATTCCCAGTATATTTTCGGTACGTATACGTCTTTTAAATGACCGTAAAGTTTGTAAAATCGCTCAGCATTTTCTCCCTCGTGGATGTAGTCCATCTCTTCAAAAATGCGGTACCCCAACTCATCTAGGATGGCCACAAGATCACTCCGCACCCGTTGAATACTTCGCTGCGCCCATCCGGCTAATCGGCGCAATATGTACAAGTCTATGGTAATGCGTTCTCTTAAGTCAGGGCGTTGGACTTTGATCGCAACGTCCTCACCTGTTTTCAGCTTACCTTTGTAAACTTGTCCCAAGGAAGCGGCGGCAATTGGATCGGGTGAGATTTCGAGATATATTTCTTCTGGAGTCGCCCCCAACTCTTCTTCAATAAATTGGTAGGCTATTTCGTTGGGGAAGGGGGGCAATTTGTCTTGTAGTTTAGTGAGTTCCTCTAAGTAGGCAGGAGGAACGAGATCTGGTCGTGTAGATAAAGCTTGTCCAATTTTAATGTAAGCAGGTCCGAGGTTAGTCAGCAGTTCTCTAAGGTGAATCGCCCGACGTTGGTCATTTTTCACGACAACTCCCCGTTTGTTATCCCACCACAAACCAAAAATAAAGGAAAGAGTTGGTGTCAAAACTTTGAAGATACGCCGCAAAACTTGCAGGGGTCTTTTCTTGAAGTGGGCAGCGATCGCCTCGGCATCGTAATATAACTCAAGTCGATTTTCTACATGAACCAAGTTGTATTGGGCTTCACTTTGGTCTGGTAAGCTGACGACTTCAACAAGCGCACCATTTTCAGGCACTATTTCAGTTACGGACAATTTATGACTGTCCTCAATATCAACGACTGGTTGGGAAGTAGGGGGAACTGTCTTGGTAATCATGGAATGCCACCGCATGGGGGTCAACGCGTTAAGTATTGTAACAATTTTGTAAATAAACTCGCATCCTTTGTCATTAGTTATGAGTATTTACAATGGGTAAGAGACAGGGGACATCTGACTAAGTCAAATTAAACTAGGTTTGATACACTTCATTTGGGAGTATGTAATCCAATAGTATTAAGTGTTGCAGCTTCTATAATCACTAGTATCTCTTAAGTTGGAAGTATCCGGCGTCTGTCCTAGCGGAGAATTTAGAGTTGTGTTATCTCTATTGCGAATTGAAAACTTTGCTTTAATTGACCTATTAGAACTCGAGTTTGGTGCTGGACTGAATGTATTGACAGGTGAAACTGGCGCTGGCAAGTCGATTATCTTAGATGCCATTGATGCGGTATTGGGTGGTAAGGTTTCCAGTCGAGTCATTCGTACTGGTTCAAATCGGTCAATGGTGGAAGCCACCTTCACCTCAAACTCGGCATTAACCGCTTGGTTAAGCGAACAGGAGATCGATTCCCTTGATGAGAACTCCGTAGTGATCGGTAGAGAAATTACAGCCACAGGTAGTAATATCCGCAGCCGCTCGCGGGTTAATGGAGTGTTAGTCAATCTACAAGTGATGGCAGGGCTGCGGGATCGCTTGGTGGAAATCACCGCTCAAGGTCAAACCTTACAAGTCGGACAATCTGCCCAAGTCCGCGATTGGTTGGATCTGTACGGTGGCGATCAACTCATGCAGCAGCGTCAGGCGATCGCTTCTATCTTCAGCGCTTACCAGCAAGCGCATCTTATCTTAGAAAAACGCCGAACATCTGAACGCGAACGTCTGCAACAACTCGATTTGCTGACGTATCAAGTGCAGGAATTGAAAGCCGCAAACCTCAGCGATGCCGATGAATTAACACAGCTTCAACAAGAACACGAACGTCTCAATCATGTCGTTGATTTGCAACAGATGAGTTATAAAGTATACCTTGCTTTGTACCAAGATGATGGCGACACCCCAGCAGTTGGTGACTTACTGGGAGACAGTGAAGATACCTTAAATTCTATGGTAGAATATGATACCAAGCTACAACCATTATTGGATTTGGTAAGGGATGCTCAAGCAATGGTTGTGGAAGTGGCAAGACAAATAAATGCCTATGGGGAAGAATTGGAGGCAGATCCCCAGCGTTTGGAGGAAGTGGAAGAACGGATACGGGAATTAAAGCAAGTTTGTCGCAAGTACGGTCCGACACTAACCGAGGCGATAGCTTATTACCAGCGCATACAGGCAGAATTATCTGACCTTAATGATAGTGAACAATCGATTGAAAATCTAGAGCAGCAGGAAAAGGAGTTTTTGGAGAAGCTGACTGTTGCCTGCCAACAGTTAACTCAGTTGCGTTGCTCTACTGCGATAAATTTAGAAGCAAAAATAGTCAGGGAACTGAAGCCTTTAGCAATGGAAAAGGTAAAGTTTCAAGTTGAGATTTTGCCGACTTCTCCGACTATAGCAGGATCAGACAAAATTACCTTCATGTTTAGTCCCAACCCTGGCGAACCGCTGCAACCTTTAACAAAAATTGCCTCTGGTGGTGAAATGAGTCGCTTTTTGCTGGCTTTGAAAGCTTGTTTTTCCCAAGCAGATACGACGGAAACATTAGTATTTGATGAAATTGATGTTGGGGTTTCCGGACGTGTGGCGCAGGCGATCGCCGAAAAGTTACACCAACTAGGTCAGCGTCAGCAAGTGTTATGTGTTACCCACCAACCCTTAGTAGCTGCCATGGCAGATCGTCACTTCCGCGTGGATAAACGCACTATTAAAGAAGTTTCAGCAGAATCAGAAATCCAAAACCTTGATGCGAAAACTGAACGTACCGTTGTGCGAGTAACTACCTTAGATAATCTCAATAAGCGCCGGGAAGAACTGGCACAGTTAGCTGGGGGTAAGTCCGCACAGCAGGCGATCGCCTTTGCTGAATCCTTGTTAACCCAAGCTGCCAACCACCGTCAGAACAATTCCAAATTGAAGTTCCAAATTCCAAATAATTAGGATTTAGGTATTGACAGGAAACTGAGAGTGTGTATCTAAAGCTATGGTCCATTGACAGAAAAACAAAAATATGGACAGGCGATTTTTTGCAGTTGAAGTAACAATTTCAGGACTTACGCATTGACAAATTAGACAAAAAGTGCAGTAGTGAAAAGAA
>JAQYWP010000847.1 GCA_029379285.1 Rhizonema sp. PD38 | reverse complement strand
GACTTAATTAGTATAATGTAACACCGGGACAAAAGTCAAGACCTTCTTCACAAAGATTTTCTATTACAGCCGTTTTCACATAAATGAATCACACTGTTTGTAAGGGCGAACAGCCCTGACGCTCGTTCGCATGATTGCGTCTCCCTCTGGGAGAAGACTCGCTAACGCTACGCTAACGGGTGACGCTCGTGCCGATGCTCCTGACGCTCGTTCGCCTCTGGCGTCTCCCCTTGGGAGAAGACTCGCTACCGCTTCGCTAACGTCGCTAACGCTAACGCAGTCCCCTATGTCGGGCTAACCCTCCTGCTTTCTCTGTCTCACTGTGACGCTCGTACCCTTTCGGGGAAGCAAGCTACGCATGATTGCGTCTCCCCTTGGGAGAAGACTCGCTAACGCTACGCTAACGCCCTTACATAGTAATCTGTCGCATTCTTTTTTCAAATTAGTACTACACGACTATCGTCTGGAGTAAGCAAGCTAGGCAATTATTGCTCGAAGGGCAAATGAAAATTGAACAAGTCGCTCAAATAGTTGGCCATGTTAACCGCAGTCAGTTTGGTAGTGCGTTTAGGAAAAAATACGGCGTAAACTCCAAAGCGTATCAAAAGCAAATAGATGGCATGATGTAGCCAACCTGCACTCTCTGGTTTGCTAAAGTCAAAAGTATCCGGCACTTTTAAGGATTGGCAAATGGTTAGAGAGTACTCATCCGAAACACAATCCAATTTTTTTCCAAGACATCTGCCTCCGCTTGAAAGTGGCGATCGCCTGACTCGCCCTGAATTTGAACGGCGTTATGCAGCTGCAACCCATATCAAGAAAGCAGAACTGATTGAAGGAATCGTTTACGTGGCATCTCCCTTAAGACATGAGCAGCATGGCAAACCCCACAGTCGAGTTATAACTTGGTTAGGAGTCTACCAATCACTGACTCCTGGTGTTGATTTGAGCGTTGAACCGACAGTCAGATTGGATTTAGATAACGAACCCCAGCCAGATGCTGTGCTATTTATTGAGCCGGATGCAGGCGGACAAACCCGTTTAAGCAGCGATGGTTACATTGAAGGCTCTCCCGAATTGATTGTTGAAATTGCAGCGAGTAGTGTGGCAATTGATAGAGGCAGCAAAAAGCAGGTTTATCGCCGCAATGGAGTGTTGGAGTATGTCATCTGGCAATCCTACGAGAATCAAATTGAATGGTTTCGCTTAATCGATGGCGAGTATCAATTACTGTCTCCCGATGCAGATGGAATTATTCGCTCTGGAGTTTTTCCGGGTTTGTGGTTGGCGGTGGAGGCGCTGTTAAACAATCAGATGGTGCAGGTGTTAGAGGTAGTACAAGCAGGGTTGAAGTCCTTGGAGCATACTACATTTGTGCAGCAGTTGCAGAAATAATAGGGCGATCGCAACGTAATCTAATCTTCACAAATGGTAAGTGGAAATTAACAGTTAAAATTGCTCAACTACTACTAATTCAATCTCAGCCTCACCAAAAATTCCGGCTTGGGCGCAAAAAAATTCCGTTTGGGATCCATTTTTTTCTAAAATCCTGATATCATTGAGATCCTCAATGAGAGATTCTTCGTTTAGAACAGATAACTGGTAAGGGAAAGCTCGTTTTTTATAGATTATAGGACCAACCCTTTCAAGGTGACCAACGAAGATACGTTGTTTCAATGCTACAATCTTGAATCCTTCGCTCAGATTTTGGGCTTTTTGAAGGTTGAAATAACCTATCTACGTTCCGAATTTTACAACCTTGAAAGGGCTGGATTATATGACTTACACACTGTACAAATGGGACATTATGTGTGTGAACGGTATTTAGTCGTTCCAGGCTTTTGACAATTACCGCCTGGTGACATAGGCGTAGCCCGCCGCAGGCCGAAGCGCTCAGGATGATCGAAAAATCAGGTTTTCATGCCAGAAACCCATACCCCATATTTGGTATTTCCTGCTCAACAGTAAGTCCTAATAACGCGAACCAATCTTTTTTGTCCAAAGTCCAATAAATTGATTTTTACTGTTTGTAAGAAATCCGGGTTAAAGTCAGGTAGACTGAGGAGTATCCGTCTGAAAACAGTTTTGTTGCATGTCTCGTTGGTTTAACATCGCAGGTCCGTGCCAAGAAGATATCCACTACATGCTATCGCCAACTGATCGGTTGCCCGATTTGGAGGAGCTAATTCAACAGCGTAGTTACTTTGTAGTTCATGCACCTCGGCAAACAGGTAAAACAACTGCGATGCTAGCACTTGCGAAAAAACTTACAGAAAGTGGACGCTATGCGGCAGTTATGGTATCGGCAGAAGTTGGAAGTGCATTTAATAATGATGTAGGTGTCGCAGAATTAGCAATTATTGGAACTTGGCGCGATACAATTGCAGACTTGTTACCCAAAGACTTACAACCACCTGTTTGGGAACAACAAGAACCCGGACGGAGAATTCGAGCCTTTTTACGGTCTTGGGCACAGGCTTCACCAAAACCTTTGGTGGTATTTATTGATGAAATTGATTCGCTTCAAAATGAAACCCTGATTTCTACTTTACGCCAGTTACGCGATGGTTTTTCTAATCGTCCTCACAACTTTCCATTGTCTGTGGGGTTGATTGGTTTGCGGGATGTACGTGATTATAAAGTTGCATCCGGTGGTAGTGATAGATTAAATACAGCAAGTCCTTTCAATATTAAAGTCAGTTCGCTAACGCTGAGAAACTTTAACGCTACCGAAGTTGCAGAACTATACCAACAACATACCGACGACACAGGGCAAGCTTTTACAGTCCAAGCAAAAGCAACAGCATTTGACTTAACTCAAGGACAACCTTGGTTAGTCAACGCTCTTGCCAAGGAAGTTGTCGAAAAAATGGTTAAGGATAGAAGTATCGCGATTACTCATGAACATATATTAAAAGCGAAAGAAATATTAATCGCCCGTCAAGATACTCATTTAGATAGTTTAGCCGAACGTTTGCGAGAAGCAAGGATAAAGGCGATTATTGAACCAATGTTAGCAGGTTTAGAATTAGGGGATGTACCTAACGATGATATTCAATTCGTTATCGACCTGGGTTTATGTAAAATGGACCCCCAAGGAGGATTAACAATCGCAAATCCAATCTATCGCGAGGTTTTGCTGAGAGTACTAACGGTGACACCTTCCGCTTTCTTACCAAAAATCGCACCTACTTGGCTAACTCCATCTGGAGAATTAAACACCGATAACTTACTGCAAGCATTTATTAAATGTTGGCGACAGCATGGCGAACCATTATTAAAAACTACCGGATATTATGAAGTTGCGCCCCATTTAGTACTAATGGCATTTTTACATCGTGTCGTTAATGGTGGTGGAACCATAGAGCGGGAATATGCGATTGGCAGCGACCGCATGGATTTATGTTTAAGATATGGTTCTACCACTCTGGGGATAGAATTAAAAGTATGGCGTGATAAAAAGGGTGACCCTCTATCTTCTGGTCTCGAACAATTAGACTCATATTTGGCTCGATTGGGATTGAATTTTGGCTGGTTATTTGTATTTGATCGACGTGAAAAAGCACCCCCCATCGAAGAACGTTTATCAACCCAAATTGTCTCTACAAAAAATCAACGTTCTATTACTGTTATACGTGCTTAGAAGAGTTCAGTAAGAAACCTACTCAGGAATCGGCCGTCTGTCAGTGGCGAATCTGATGGATTTGCGTTGCTCAGGTAGTAGTTCGGGTAATCTATTTGCTAGACTAGATAAAATAGTGTTTTACAAATAGCGCATGAGAAAAGCCAGGATTCTCGACCCATGTGAGAGCTATACTTTCGGCAAATATGCCGAATTAGCCTACGATAGTGCTGATATCCTAGCTGAATTCGGTGTTACCCTCAACAATACCTCACTCCAACTCCCACAAAAGTTGCCAATCGATCCGGAACCACTGAGAATAGAACTGCAAGAAAATCTCACTTTGGTAGATCCTGTTTCCGAGATAGCTAGACGTGAAGTACTGATATTTCCAATTCTCAAGACGATTTGTAAATTTCTTCAAGTATCACTCAAAATTGAATATCCTGTACGAGTTAACAATTGGCTCAAAGGCAGTTTTGATTATTTCATTCCGACTGAACAAAACTTATTAGTAATTGAAGCCAAAAATGCCGATTTAGCAAGAGGTTTTACTCAGTTGGCAGTAGAATTAATTGCTCTCGATCAATGGACTGATTCCCCAGTGACAAGGGAGCATCCCGATTTGGAAAAAACACATTATTCGCGAGTTTGACTCGCGAATAA
>JAQYWP010000846.1 GCA_029379285.1 Rhizonema sp. PD38 | reverse complement strand
GTATCATAGTAATGAAAATGTAATAAATACCAGAGTTCAAATGCTTCATTAGAATAAGCTACTTGAATATTCTCACGAGTAGCAAGAGCCAACGCAGCGTTAAAATCTTTTCTTGGAAACGAATCTCGATCAAACACACACCAAACTTGGTCATATTCTGCATCATTTTTAATTATTACTACTTCTTCTACAAGCCCAATTGTATTGTTTCCCAAGCCACGAATGTCAATAACTACTTTACCTGGGACGCGGAAGCTCTTAAAATAGTTAGGTTCTGTTTTCTCTCCTTCACACACAATTAAAAAACGTTCTCCAAGATCTCGAATGTTAACTTTTCTGTCATGGTAACCACGACCTTTGCTTTTATTTGAGGATGTCTTCTGCATTTGGATCACCTATTAATCGGTCTATATCTCCAATAAAAGGAATAGCACCGTACTTTCCATGAATATAATCACTTTCAAATGAAGCATCATTTCTAACTTTAAATTCTGCTAAAGAATACAAATTAGAAGCTCCCGACTTATTTTTTTCCACGAACCATATTTGGTCTCTCCGAAAAATTTTATTGCTAAGTAAATTTGTGTCATGAGTCATAAAAAAAAATTGGGCTTTATGCAAATTAGCTTCATTTGAATTAAAAAGGTTTAAGATTGCACAACTAATTAATGGATGTAAGCTAGCATCAAACTCATCTATTAACAAAAATTTTCCCTTTTTGAGGGTATCTATTAAAATTCCTGCTAAAGCAAATAGTTTCTTTGTTCCCTCTGATTCATGGTTGTCTATGTTAAATGATTCTGTGCTTTGCTTTTTACCTTCAGAATCATACTTCCAATGAATAGTTGAAATATTTCTTTCTCTAGTTGATAAAATTTGCGATAGCAATCTTCTTTTCGATTCTTCAGAAGCGTTACTAGATGACAATATATTCTCTAAGTCCGAAACCATAGGCTGTTTTATTTGAATATCATCTATTCCTAAATCCAGTTTTTTTATAAGTTGAATAATATCTTTTTCATAAACTTCTCTTTGGAGAAAATCCATTGTATATTTTCGATTTGTTTTGTCTAGTCCAGAAATAATATACAAATCTCTAAACCATTGTAAAATTTCTTGGGCGAGCTTGCCGTTAAACTGGGCAACAACTGAAATAAACAGTGCATTATTTCTAGTTTTGTCCGCAATTTGTTTACCTTCTTGAAACGCAGATGTTGATTGAAATTTCTTAAAATTGCGTTCAAATAGCTTAGCTTCCTTTGTCCTAGGAACATGAAATAGCCATTCAGAAACAACTTGTTGTCTGTCTACTTCAAATCCATACCTATACCTTTTTTTATTCAGTATAAAAACAATTTCAAAGAATGATGACTTTTCTTCTCTGTCAGTACTTAGCTTAAATTCTTCAACATTGATCGCTTCTGTAGCCTGAGTCTCTTTTGATGAATTTAGTACAAACCAGCGCATAAACCGAATAGCAGCAGCTATATTGCTCTTGCCACTAGCGTTAGCTCCGTAAATAGCAGCGCTTTTCAGGACTCTTAACTTATTACCAACCTCAAAAGCATTATTCTCGTCAATTTTTTTGTCTTTTGAAACAATATTTGCAGCCACCATGCTAAAGGTGACAACTTCTTTAAAGGATCTGTAATTCCCAACGCTAAACTCTATCAACATAAAGGGCCTCTACAAAAAAAAAAGCGGCGTTATTTGTGAAATTTTCACAAATAACGCTTTAGTATAACTCTAAGATTCTCTTTATTGAAGTTTTGTATGCACAAATTCATTCACGCAATCTGCTGATTGCAATAATTTAATGTATAATATAATACAAAAAAATAATTACTTAACGCAAAAGCACGAACAGTTTATAGCAGTTATTGTTTGAGTCACATACAAAATACCCTCAATCCGCCTTGATGGGAAAACCTTTCCCAAGACTGAGAGAAAAGATTGTATGTGACTCAATTGAGAATAAAATATATTGTTATCAAGTTTTACGTAAGCTATGATGGTTTATCAAATTTGGGGTAATAGAAAAAAGGAGCGATCGCACTTAACCCTATGCGATCGCCTGCTCAAAAATTCTGTTTTCTATCAGATTTTTGATCAAGTACTATGGTTGACTGACAGAGACTTTAAAACGTATACCTGTGAGAGATGCGATCACTTCTTGCTTCGCAGCGTAACCAAAGTTAGCAAAGTCAGTGAAGTAACCGTCTATTCCCAGCTTGATGAACTGCTCGTACTCACGAAGTGGCTGCCCCTGATAATCAGGCGACAGGAAATAAGGATCACTGCGCAGGGTGTAGAGATGGACTAGTAAACCAGCTTTGTGGGCATCACTAATTAAGGAAGTTGGCGGACGTAGGAAACTGTCGCCATCGCTGATCTGCCCATCTCCATTAATGTCAATGGGTTTACCATTACCATCCAATTGTGGAGCGGCAGGTACAATTAAGCGCTTATCAGGACCAATTCCTGTTGCGTAAGTACGAACTTGTCTTAATCCTTGAGGAGTAATGAGATCAGCGTAGGTTTGAGGATTGTTGTGGTAAACAAAGTCATAGGGTGAGCCACTGCTATCAATTAATTGAATGATAGGAATATCAACCCCAGCAGCTGGCATGATATTTTCTTTTAAATCTCTGAGATTGGTAACCTCAAACGATTGAATAAAAATCCGATCAGGATCGGTATATTTGTTGGCAACTAAGTCATCAATCAGGAGTTGGGTAATATTGACGTTGATGGGAGTGCCATCCAGATAATGACCTGCTTCTGCGAAGTAAGTGGGATGCTTGGTTTCGGGATAGATGCCAATTTTCCGACCTGTTTCCGCTTCGCGCTTTCTGGCGAGGTTGATGACTTCATCAAAAGTAGGGATTTGGAACAGTCCGTTAAAGCGAGTATTATCAGGACGAATAGCGGGAAGGCGCTCAATTGCTCGCAGTTTTTTGATTTCAGCCAAAGTAAAGTCTTCAGCAAACCAGCCTGTGATATTAGTACCATCAAGGTTTTTGGTTGTCAGGCGTGAAGCAAATTCTGGTAAATCGGCAACGTTTGTTGTAGCTTGTTGGACAACAGGTTTACCGTTGGCATCGTATACGATATTGCCATTTCTATCTGTCGTCACCATTGACAACACAGGTTCATGGCGAACGATAAGGACTTTGTCTTTGGTTACTACCAAGTCAGGTTCGATGTAGTCGGCACCGAATTTAATACCTAGGTTGTGAGAACCAATTCGATCACCACCTAAGTTTCCCACCGTATGTTCTGGACGATACCCAGTTCCACCTCCTCGGTGACCAATGACTATGGGAGGTTGTCCGTAGAGAGTATTTAACTTGGACACTTTGCTAGCATGAGAAGAATTGATACTGCCTAGTATCATTGAGGCAGACAATGCCACGAAAAAGCAGACAAATAAGAGATAACCCTTGAGTCGAAGCATACCTGAAACCTAACGAGTCCAGTCTCTCAGTATCAGAGTTAGAGGTTAAGACAGGGTTGCAAGGAGTTTAATATTGACACTGCTGTACTCAAAGATTCAGCAATAATTAGAAAAATTTTCGGTCTTTGACCTGAGTGGCAGTTGAGACACAAGCTCGACTTTATGCAAAATTAAGAACTCGGTTTTCTTTAGGACTTACGCAAACTCTACTCATTCTTGGCTTTCTTGACGCGGGCAGGTGCTTCAAGTTGAGCCAAGGTTCGGTTAGAGGTGAAAATCGCAACTACCTTGTTTTGCCCTGACACACTCGCCAGCACCTAAGGATGAAAGTAAAAAGCTGTTCCTAAAACAGCGTAGGTGATTAGCAACAGCACACCTTCTAACCAGTTAGAACGACCATCGTTACTAATTGAGTTGAGACTAACCACAGCCATAGTCACTGCCACAACCTCAAAAAGATTGAAACTTAAATTCATTGGTTGATGTATTATCCAACCAACCAAAACTAGAATTGGAGCAACAAACAATGCGATTTGCAAACTGGAGCCGATCGCCACCGCAACAGCTAACTCCATTTTATTTTTAACAGCAAAGGTTACACAAGTGATAAATTCAACAATACCTCCAAAAATAGGAACAAGAATTACGCCAGTAAATAAACTTGTTAACTTGAGAGTTACAATAGCTTTTTCTAAACTGTCAACAAGGATTTCCGACACAAAGACAAGAACAACAGTGCAAGCTAGCAGGATACCAATTTGTAGACCTACATTAACTTTTTCTGTATGAGATTCATTATTTCCATTCTCGTGCTCCTCTAATAAATACAAGTG
>JAQYWP010000845.1 GCA_029379285.1 Rhizonema sp. PD38 | reverse complement strand
ATTTAGGTTAGCAATGAGTTTGCCTCAAGAGCAAAGTTTAAATAAAAAGAATTACAAAAAGACGACTTATGCTAAGTCACTAAAATCTCAACACAGGAATGTTTTTGACACTATTGCGAGCAGCGCAAGGGCGTCTCAGTTATAAATAATTTTTGCTCCACATAACCAGTTGTAAAAACGGAGTTATACCAATGAGTCAAAACTTTTCCGAGTTCTCGGTGGAGTTTTCCACGTTAGTTGAACTTCTTCGTTGGAGAGCAATTCACCAGTTTCAGCAGAAAGCCTATTCTTTTCTGCTTGATGGAGAAGTAGAAGGATTTGATTTGACATATGGGGAACTTGATGAGCAAGCTCGGCGAGTTGGTGCTTTGCTTCAAAGTTGTGGAGTCATAGGTGGAGAGCGTGCCCTACTACTCTACCCGCCTGGGTTGGAATTCATTGCTGCATTTTTCGGATGCCTGTACGCGGGAGTGATTGCGGTTCCTGTTTATCCACCCCGAGTCAACCAATCTCTGTCGCGACTTCAAGCTGTTGTGGCTGATGCAGAGGCAGTTGTGGTACTAACCACCACAACTGTTTTGTCCAACATAGAGCAATTATTTGCCCAGTATCCGAATTTACAAGCTCTACGGTTACTAACCACAGATAACATTAGACAAAGCGACTTGGCACAGGCATGGCAGGAACCATCTGTGAACAGAGATACGCTAGCGTTTCTCCAGTACACGTCAGGCTCGACTGGAACACCTAAAGGGGTGATGGTGAGTCATGAAAATTTGCTACATAATGAATTTTTAATCAAGCAGGCTATGCAGCACACAACAGAAACTCTCTTTGTGGGTTGGCTGCCTCTTTTTCATGACATGGGTTTAGTTGGGAATGTACTCCAACCACTCTATTTGGGAATTCCGAGCATTCTCATGTCTCCAATAGCTTTTCTACAAAAACCCTTCCGCTGGCTACAAGCGATTTCCCGATATAAAGCAACAACGAGTGGTGGGCCCAATTTTGCCTATGATTTGTGTGTTCAAAAAATCACTTCCGAACAACGAGCTATTCTTGATTTGAGTAGCTGGGAAATTGCTTTTAACGGAGCCGAACCTATCCGGGGAGAAACGATGGAGCAGTTTGCTGCAACCTTTGCTGAGTGTGGCTTCCGCCGTGAGGCATTCTATCCCTGTTATGGTATGGCGGAAACAACTCTAATTGTTTCTGGTGGTTTGAAGGTAGTTCCACCAGTATTACTGCCAGTTCAGTCAGCAGCACTAGCGCAAAATCAAGTTATTCCAGCGAGTCCACAAGAGTTGGTCGCAAAGACACTTGTAGGTTGTGGTCAACCTTTAGAGGATCTGAAAATTGCCATTGTTCATCCCGAGACTTTAACAAATTGCCACAGTAATGAAGTCGGAGAGATTTGGGTTGCGGGAAAAAGCGTTGCTAAAGGCTACTGGAATCAGTTGGAGCAAACAGAGCAAACGTTCCAAGCTTATCTAAAAGACACAGGAGTTGGACCTTTTTTACGCACGGGAGACTTGGGATTTTTACGCGAGGGTGAGCTATTTATTACAGGTCGCCTCAAGGATATCATTATTATTCGGGGTCGGAACCATTATCCGCAAGACATTGAATGGACAGTCGAGCAGAGCCATCCTGCATTGCAACCTAATGGGAGTGCAGCATTTTCGATTGATGTTGGTGGGGAACAACTGGTTATTGTCACTGAAATCAAGCGCAGTTACCGCCGTAATCTCAATATTGATGAGGTGATTGCAGCTATTCGCTCTCGTGTTGCTGAAAATCATGAACTACAAGTGTATGCAGTGTCGCTCCTGAAAACAGGTTGTATTCCAAAAACTTCCAGTGGCAAAATTCAGCGTTATGCTTGTCGGGCTGCTTTTTTGGCAGGAAGTTTAGAGAGCATTGGAAGTCATATCTTGAATTCGTCAGCTATGCTGGAGGCACAAGGCAGAAGGCAATTAAGATGGGATCTGAATCCGCATCTTATTAAAGACAGCCAAATCGAAAATCAAGAGCAAAAGCTAGTGTTTTATCTTCATGAACTTGTTGCTCGGGTTCTCAAAGTGTCTCTGTCACAGGTAAATCCACAGCAACCTTTGAGTGTTCTGGGACTTGATTCCTTGATGGCAATTGAAATTAAGCACGCGATTGAAACGAACTTGGGCGTTGTCTTGCCAATCACAAGCTTTTTGCAAGGTTCAAGTATCAATAGACTGGCGGTTGAAGTACTCGCGCAATTATCGCTCACCCCGAGTCCCTCTTCCCAAGAGCTTAGCGATGTGGTTGGTGGCGAGGGATCTTCAGTTATCACCGAATACCCGCTTTCCTATGGTCAACAGGCACTATATTTTTTATACCGACTATCACCGGAAAGTCCGACATATAACATTGCTAAGGCGGCGCGGATTTCTTCAGATTTGAATATCCTCGCATTGCACCGAGCATTTCAAACTTTACTTGAGCGTCATTCTTGCCTGCGCACGACTTTCAGTACTGTTGAAGGAAAACCTATTCAGCAAGTCCACGAGGGGATAACGGTTTGCTTTCTGCGGGAAGATGCGGCAACATGGGATGAGGCGTTTCTGAGCGATCGCCTGATAACCGAAGCATACCGTCCCTTCAATCTTGAGCAAGGTTCGCTCTTGCGAGTCAGTCTTTTCACTCGCTCACCGCAAGAGAACATCCTTTTGCTGGTTGTCCACCACATTGTGGCAGATTTGTGGAGTCTAACAGTTCTGATGGATGAGTTGGGAATACTGTACCACGCAGAAAACAATGCCACACCCGTTACCCTCCCGAACTTGACTTGGCAGTATGCTGACTATGTGCGTGAAGCCTCACAAAGGCTAGCATCTACTGAAGGTGAAGAGCTTTTGGTCTACTGGCAAAAGCAGTTGGCAGGAACATTACCTGTGTTGAATTTGCCTTCTCACCGTCCGCGACCGCCAGTTCAAACTTATAATGGTGCTTCTATAAGCTGCAAGCTGACAAGAGAACTGAGCCAAAAGCTCCTCGACTTCAGTCGCGATCGCGGAGTCACTCTCTACATGACTTTGCTTGCAGCATTTCAAGTGCTACTCTACCGCTATACAAATCAAGAGGATTTGCTAGTTGGTTCTCCGACAACAGGCAGAAGTCAAGCTGATTTGGCAGAACTCGTAGGCTACTTTGTCAACCCAGTCGTTCTCCGAGCGGATTTGTCAGGAAATCCCACATTTGAGGAGTTTCTCAATCAAGTGCGCTCCACTGTGGTGGATGCCTTAACTCACCAAGATTACCCCTTTGCGCGCTTAGTCGAACAACTACAACCTATGCGGGAGCCAAGTCGGTCACCGCTATTCCAAATCATGTTTGTGTTGCAGAAAGCACACCTGCACGGACAAGAGGGTTTGGCAACTTTCGCCCTAGAGGAAACAGGAGCAAGAATAAAACTTGGGGACCTAGAACTGGAGTCCATAGCTCTCAACAAGCGAATTGCTCAGTTCGACCTCACCTTGATGATCGCTGAGGTGGATAAAGTCCTATCTACTTGTTGGGAATACAACATAGATTTATTTGATGCTACTACTATTACACGGATGGCAGGTCATTTTCAGACTTTACTGGAAAATATAGTGATTGACTCACAGCAGCACGTTTCACTGCTGCCATTCCTCACTGAGTTAGAACGACAGCAACTACTAATAAAGTGGAATGCAACTCAAGTAGATTATGCGAGTGAACCTTGTCTCCACAAACAATTTGAGACTCAAGTAGAGCAGACACCACATGCAGTGGCAGTCGTATTTAAAGAAGAACAACTCACCTACGCACAACTGAATCAGCAAGCCAACCAGTTAGCAAATTGCCTGCAAACGTCGGTGGAGCCGGAGGTATTGGTAGGCATTTACCTGGAGCGCTCTCTCGAAATGGTGGTGAGTATTTTGGCAGTTCTCAAAGCTGGTGGAGCTTACGTCCCTTTAGATCCCACCTATCCCAAAGAACGTATAGCCTTCATGCTTGAGGATGCTCAAGTTTCGGTGTTGTTGACTCAACAGAAGTTTCTCGACGCTTTGCCCGAGCATAAAGCGCAAGTCGTCTTTTTGGAAAAAAACAGTGAGGTTTGGGCAGTTGAGAAGGTAGAAAATCCAGTTAGTCAAGTCACAAGCAATAACTTAGCTTATGTCATTTACACGAGCGGCTCAACTGGCAAACCTAAGGGAGTCATGAACACCCACAGTTCCATTTGCAATCGTTTATTCTGGATGCAACAAACCTATCAATTAACGATGGC
>JAQYWP010000844.1 GCA_029379285.1 Rhizonema sp. PD38 | reverse complement strand
TAGTAGAAGAAATTAACCGCTTTGAGGCAATTATTTCCAATTGGGATGAGAGTCAGAGGGGCGTAGTCGTGGGACTAAAAAGGGCAATTGAAGCTTTGCACAAAGAAGCATTAGTACGCTTGATTATAAGTGTCAAGCAAGAATCAATGCCAGCTTTACGTCATGCTGTTGAAGATAAAGTCGTGTACGCAGTACTACTTTATCATGAACTGGTCAAACCACCTGTTTCCGAAGGAGGCAGAGGGCGGGGAGAATAATTGGGCGAACAGCCCTTCGTTCCTACAGCCTAATCCAAAATCTAAAATCCCATGACTCCCACAAAGAAGTTGCCTTTCTCGCCTGAGGGTGCAGAAGTGATTTTAGGAACTCATATTGAACGGGAACAATTAGTGATTCCTGTAGCACCGAGTAGAATAGATATGTTTAGTCCTCGCGGTGGTTGTTTGATATCCTCTGAAGGACCATTATGGGTGTCAGATACGGGACATCATCGTTTATTGGGATGGCGTAATTTACCTACCAAAGATAGTCAACCTGCGGATTGGGTGATTGGACAACCTGACTTTAACCATGAGGGACAAAATGCGAAAGCAACACCTGGAAGAGCAACTTTTAGTGTGCCGACGGGAATTTGTGCTTGTGGGGAAGGATTGGCGGTAGCCGATGCTTGGAATCACCGTATTTTAATTTGGAAAAAGTTACCTGAGGATAATAATGTTCCAGCAGATTTGGTACTAGGTCAAGCTAATTTTACGGCAAATGAACCCAACCGGGGAAAACAAGAAGCCACAGCTTGTACTTTAAACTGGTGTTATGGTGTTTTCTATCATCAAGGACAATTATTTGTCGCCGATACCGGAAATCGACGGGTGTTGATTTGGCATCAACTGCCTCAAGAAAATGGGCAACCAGCAGATATAGTGTTGGGGCAACCAGATATGCGATCGCGCAATGAAAACAATGGCGGTACTCCCTCCGCATCGAGTATGCGTTGGTGTCACGACATTACCTTTTGGGGAGAAAACCTTGTTGTCACCGATGCGGGTAATAACCGCGTAATGATTTGGCAGGGAGTGCCTACAGAAAACAATACTCCTTGTGCAGTCGTGTTAGGACAAAAAAACTTTACTGCTGTAGAAATGAATCAAGGCATTTATTTCCCTCACGCTGGTAGTCTGAGTATGCCGTATGGCGTCGCTGCTACTGGTGATTGGCTAATGGTGGCAGATACAGCTAACTCCCGGTTGTTGGGTTGGCAGAAGCCAGAATCAATCATATCTTTACAAGGTACACAGAGTCATGCGATCGCAGGACAACTAAATTTTCAAAGTAAAAGTGAAAATCGCGATTTTGGATTACCCACGCGAGACAGTCTGAATTGGTGTTATGGCATAAAAATATCTGGCAACACAGCAGTCATAGCCGACTCTGGCAATAACCGAATTTTGCTATGGAAAATAGGAGACGTTCGTGTTGCATAGAGTGCGGGATGTTTTTATTTTCTCTGTCAATCGAAAAATTTAATTCTTGGCGTCTTTGCGGTTCAATTTTCCTCTCCCCCTTAACCTAAACGGTAATCTAAAGGGCGGTTCAATACTCCGTTCCTGCGCTTAAGAATACCGATATATAAAACCGCCCTTCGGGTGACGCTCGTTCCTCGCTACCGCTGCGCTAACACCAGTCGCCTACGGCGGGAAACCCGCCTGCAGCGCTGGTTCACCAAGATGCCAAGAAAGCCAAGTTTGAAGATAAAGAAGAGAGGAAATCTTACACTCAGCAAGGGGAGTAATTATGCCCAACGAAGAAATCAGAATACATGGCATTGTTCAAGGTGTAGGATTTCGCCCTACTGTTTATCGGCTAGCAAAAGTTGGAGGATTACGAGGAGATGTTTGTAACGATGCTCAAGGTGTATTAATCAGGGTATCTGGTAGTCAAACATCCATAGAAGAGTTTATTCAAAGATTGCAGCAAGAATGTCCACCATTAGCAAGAATTCATCAATTGACACGCAGGCGTTGCGAAGATGAACTTACCTTCGACGATTTTGTCATTTCTAGCAGTGTCAGTGGTGTCGTAAAAACAGAAATTGCTCCCGATGCGGCGACTTGCCCACAATGTAAAGCGGAGATTTTCGATCCCTTTAGCCGATGGTATCGTTATCCCTTTACCAATTGTACTCATTGTGGTCCGCGTTTGAGTATTATTCGTGCCATTCCTTACGACAGACACAACACCAGCATGGCTACCTTTGCTATGTGTGCAGATTGTGAGAAGGAATACAAAGATATCGAAAATCGCCGATTTCATGCTCAACCTGTAGCTTGTCACATTTGCGGGCCTCAGGCAACTTTAGAACGTGGAGATAGTCAACCAATCACAGCTTCCATGTTCTCCATGTTGGATGATGTTGATGCTGTCTGTACCTTATTACAAAAAGGTGAGATTGTTGCTATTAAGGGGTTGGGTGGATTTCATCTTGCTTGTGATGCCACGCAGGAAGCGGCTGTGCAAAAACTACGTCAGCGCAAAAGACGCGATCGCAAACCCCTGGCTTTAATGGCACGCGATTTAACAGTCATTAAAGAATACTGCATCCTCAGCAACCAGGAAAGAGAATTACTCGAAAGCCCAGCGGCACCGATTGTGTTATTGCACCGGAAGGCACAAGAAGACAACGGAGAATCATCAATCAAAAATCCAGTTGCACCTTCAGTCGCACCAGGGCAAAAGACTCTTGGCTTTATATTGCCGTACACTCCGCTACATCATCTTATCCTCAAGCGGATGAATCGACCGATTGTCTTCACAAGTGGCAATCTTTCTGAGGAACCCCAGTGTGTTGATAATGATGAAGCACGTCATAAGCTAGGGAGAATTGCTGATTATTTTCTTTTTCACAATCGGGAAATCGTTAACCGAGTTGATGATTCGGTGGTGAGAGTTGTCGGTGATAAAATCCAAACAATTCGTCGTGCTAGAGGATACGCACCAGCACCTATTCAATTACCTCCTGGATTTAACAGCGCTCCTCAGATTTTGGCAATGGGCAGCGAGTTGAAAAATACCTTTTGTCTGTTACGAGATGGGCAGGCAATTCTGTCTCAACATTTAGGAGATTTAGAAAATGCTGCGACTTTTAAAGCTTATCAAGAGACACTGAATTTATACTCAAACTTATTCGAGCATAAACCAGAAGCGATCGCTGTTGATTTTCATCCTGAATATCTCTCAACAAAATTAGGTAAAGAACTCGCCGCCACTCATCAAATCAAACTGTACAACATCCAGCATCATCACGCTCACATTGCCGCTTGCATGGCAGAAAATAACATACCTCTTGACGAAGAACCTGTTTTAGGTATTGCTTTAGACGGATTAGGGTATGGCGAAGATGGAACAGTGTGGGGAGGAGAGTTTCTGTTAGCAGATTACCGTTCCTTTAAACGACTGGCAACATTTAAGCCTGTGGCAATGATTGGGGGGACACAAGCAATCAAACAGCCTTGGCGTAACACTTATGCTCAGTTAATCTCAGCCTTTTCTTGGGAAGATTTAAAAAATCAGTATACAAATTTAGAATTGTTAGAATTTCTGCAACAAAAGCCACTCAACCTTCTCAATCAACTGGTAGAAAAAAGAATCAACTCGCCAGACACTTCATCCGTTGGACGTTTATTTGATGCTGTCGCTGGGGCGATCGATATTTGCCGAGAAGAATGTAGCTATGAAGGACAAGCAGCAATTGAAATGGAAGCTTTAGTTGAGAAAAATATATTAAATTTTCCTAAAAAAATGCTCAACTATCCATTTGATATTGATGTTTTCGATAGTATTTACTGTATAGAGCCACGACCTATGTGGCAAGCCTTACTTAATGACTTGCAGCAGCAAATTACTCCACAAGTCATAGCTACCAAATTTCATCAAAGCTTTGCTGATGTGATTGTACAAATGGTTGATAAGTTTTGTCAAGAAAATGTCATAAATCAAGTCGTTCTGACGGGAGGGGTTTTCCAAAATTGTGTTTTATTAGAACAAGTTAGTAAAGGCTTAGAAAGATTAGGAAAAACTGTACTCACTCACAGCTTAACTCCATCTAACGATGGTGGTTTATCATTAGGACAAGCTGTCATTGCATCTGCTCGAATATCTAATTAAATGAACCGCCAAGACGCCAAGGAAGCCAAGAAAGAAGAAGAGAGGTAATTTTAGACTCCTGTTGGAATAATATTTTTTTAGCAATATCACATCTTTATAAAATTTATTAAATTGTAGGACAGCGTAAGCA
>JAQYWP010000843.1 GCA_029379285.1 Rhizonema sp. PD38 | reverse complement strand
TGAATACGGAGTCATAAAATCGAAAAATTCAATGGACAGATTCAGTTTATTATTGCATGTCCGATTTCTGGATCTTATTTAATCCTCATTCCTAAGCTAATCAAATATTAGGCAAACAAGTTGCACCAGCAAATTTCCGGTTAAAACAACTGACTTGGTTGTGAAATCGACACTTATACTATGTTTGATTATCGTGGACTTTGGGCAAAGAAATTTACCTCGCATTTATGGTAACAATGAGTAATAGAAGTCGTGGTAGGCAAAACTCATCTAAAGTGTCTTCTCATAAAGATATATATCAAAAGCTTCAGGCACAAGCCCAGAAAACTCCCGAGACTATTGCTATTGCTGCTTCTAACCGCTTACCGCTTACCTATAGCCGAATGCTTGTGCAGATTGACTCTGCCATCGCTCAACTCAATTGCTTAGGTGTCGGTCGCCATGACCGAGTTGCGATCGCTCTGCCGAATGGTCCAGAAATGGCACTCGCTTTTTTAGCCATAGCCTCTTGTGCGACATGTGCGCCACTCAACCCAGCTTATCGTCACTCAGAATTTGATTTTTATCTATCTGATCTCAAGGCAAAAGCACTGATAGTTCAGTCAGGAGTAGCAGATCCTGCCTGAACCGTTGCCAAAGAACAAGGCATTCCGATTATTGAACTTGAGCCTGTGTTAACAGCAGAAGCAGGTATTTTTACACTCACTGGCAGTTCAGCCGAGTATCCTGCTAAGGGCGGTTTAGCTCAGTCTGAAGATGTAGCGTTAGTGCTACATACTTCAGGGACTACCTCTCGTCCCAAAATAGTCCCCTTAACCCATGCAAACTTGTGTACTTCAGCCGAGAATATTCAACTTGCCCTACAGTTGAGCCAGAGTGATCGCTCTTTGAATATGATGCCGCTGTTTCACATTCATGGGCTGGTGGGGGTTTTGCTGTCATCCCTGAGTGCTGGGGCAAGCGTAGTTTGTACTCCAGGCTTTTATGCCCCCAATTTCTTCGACTGGTTAGAAACCTTTCGTCCCACTTGGTATAGTGCTGTTCCTACAATGCACCAAGCGATTCTCGCTAGGACTGAGGCAAACAGCGAAACCATAGCCCTTTGTCCACTGAGATTGATTCGCTCTTCCTCTGCTCCTTTGCCTATAAGAGTGATGATGGAATTGGAAAGAGCGTTTAATAATGTGCAAGTCATTGAGTCCTATGGCATGACAGAAGCTGCTCATCAAATGACTAGCAATCCCTTAGCGCCACGAGAGCGTAAGCCAGGTTCAGTAGGGGTAGCCGCAGGTCCGGAAGTGGCGATTATGGATCAGGCGGGTAAAAAGCTACCAGCAGAAGAAATTGGGGAAGTGGTAATCCGAGGCGCAAATGTGACATCAGCTTATGAAAATAACCCCTCAGCGAATGAGAGTGCTTTTACGAAGGGCTGGTTTAGAACTGGCGACTTAGGTTATTTAGATACCAACGGCTACCTTTTCCTCAAAGGCAGGATAAAAGAGACGATCAACCGAGGTGGTGAGAAAATTTTTCCCCGTGAAGTGGATGAAGTGCTGCAAGATCATCCAGCAGTCAGACAGGTAGTTACCTTTGCTGCACCTCACACGCTTTTAGGTGAAGAGGTAGCAGCCGCCATAGTTCTTAAAGAGAATGCTTCGGCTACTGAGCTTGAAATTAAAGAATTTGTCTCTCAAAAACTGGCTGATTTTAAAGTCCCCCGTGTGGTGCTATTTGTTGATGAAATTCCCAAAGGTCCCACAGGTAAGCTACAGCGAATTGGGTTAGCTGAAAAACTAGGACTTCGAGCCTCAGATCCTACTGCCAAGAGACCTGAATTTGTCCCACCGCGTACTGCTCGTGAAGAACAGTTAGTGAATATCTGGACTTTTGTTTTAGGAGTTTCGCCAATTGGGATTAATGATAACTTTTTCAATTGGGAGGAGATTCTATCTTGGCGACTCAAATTGTCAATCGCGTACTCGAATCCATGCACGTTGAATTATCATTCGCGTTCTTCTTTGAGCAACCAACTATTGCCAACATGGCGGTGAAAATTGCTCAGATTCAAGCTGAAACGGTAGAATCTGATGAAGTAGCCAGTTTGCTTGGTGAGTTGGAATCCCTCTCGGATGATGAGGCGCAAAAACTTCTTGACAAGATCCACTAACTGTCCAAAATCACCTAATTTTTACCCTGAAAACTCACACTTTGTTTGTTTGCTGCCCAAGCTGCCCTTGAGGACGAAATTAAATGGCTCAGAGAAAAGGATGGATTTTTGCAGAAAGGACGTGTGGGTGTGCAGGAATGTACTCGCCTTTTGAATGAGAATGTTGCTAATAAGAAGAACCAGTTAAGAAAAATTGATATTTGAAGCCAGAAAATATGAATGATATCAACAAACGGATTGCTGAACTCTCACCAGCAAAGCGATCACTGTTAGAGCAGAGACTCAAGCAAAAGGCTGTTAATGCTAACCCTCACCAAACCATCTCCTCAAGAGCAAATCAGCAAGAAGCGACTCTCTCATTTGCACAAACTAGGATGTGGTTGCTAGACCAGTTAGAACCGGGCAATTTAGCTTACAATCGTCCCACTAATATTCACCTCATTGGTCGGCTCAATGTAGCAGTGTTGGAGCAAAGTCTTAATGAAATTGTGCGTCGCCACGAAGTTTTACGTGCTAGCTTTCCGCCTGTAGATGGAAAACCAACTCAAGCGATCGCTCCAACTATGACCTTGAGCTTACCCATTGTAGACATTAGTCATTTACCTAACCGAGTGAAGCAGGCAGAGGTTCAACATCTAGCAGTATTAGAAGCGCAACGTCCCTTCGATTTAGCTACTGGTCCTTTGGTCAGAGCCATAAGCGTGCGACTTAGTGAGTCAGAGCATATCCTGCTGCTGACCCAACAGCACTTAGTCCAGAAGCTACCACAGCATCAGGCGCGAGTCCTCTGCTTAGAAAGTGACTGGGAAAAAATTGCTCAAAACAGTCAGTCAAACCCTTTAAACACCGCAACACCTAATAACCTGGCATACGTCATCTACACGAGTGGTTCCACAGGTAAGCCCAAAGGCGTTTTAGTCAACCACTCTAATGTAGTTCGTCTGTTTGCAGCAACAAACTCTTGGTATAACTTTAACTCTCAAGATGTGTGGACACTGTTCCACTCTTATGCATTCGATGTTTCAGTTTGGGAAATTTGGGGTGCATTGCTGTATGGTGGACGACTGGTAGTAGTGCCATACTTAGTGACGCGATCGCCCGAATTCTTCTATCAATTATTGTGTCAAGAGAAAGTAACAATTCTCAATCAAACACCTTCAGCCTTCCGCCAGTTAATTCAAGTTGAACAGTCAATAGCAACTGTTGGCGATTTGAAGTTGCGCCTGGTAATTTTCGCTGGAGAAGCCTTGGAACTCAGGAGTTTGCAGCCTTGGTTTAATCGCCACGGTGACCAGTTGCCCCAATTAGTGAACATGTACGGGATTACAGAAACTACTGTACATGTAACTTATCGTCCATTGACCAAAGCCGATTTGAATAACACGGCAAGTGTAATTGGTCGTCCGTTCTTGGACTTAGAGGTGTATCTGTTAGATCAGCATTTACAGCCAGTGCCAATTGGGGTTCCAGGCGAGATGTTTGTTGGTGGTGCTGGGGTATCCCGTGGCTATCTCAATCGTCCGGAACTGACAACACAACGGTTTATCTCTAACCCCTTTGCTTTACACTCAAAAGCGCGACTATATAAAACAGGGGATAAGGCACGTTATTTGCCCAATGGTGAGTTAGAGTATTTAGGGCGCATTGATCAACAAGTGAAGATTCGCGGCTTCCGCATCGAACTTGGAGAAATTGAGGCGGCGCTAATACAACACCCGGCTGTGGGTGAAACTGTAGTCATCACCCGAGAGGACGATCCTGGCAACAAGCGTTTGGTAGCCTACATTGTCCCCGATCTTGAGTATGCCTTCCCAATTTTACAACTACTTCGTTTTAAAAACAAAGGTCTGCTTAATGAAGGTTTACTCTATGAGTTGCCGAACGGCATGGTGATTGCCCATTTGAATAAAAACCCTTACCCCTGACATTTAACGGCAAAGTAGATCGCCGCGCACTGCCTACTCCAGAGTTAGATCGCGAACTATTAGATAAATATGTTGCCCCGCGCACGCCCATCGAAGAAATGCTGGCACATATCTGGGCTGGTGTCCTCAAAATAGATCTTGTGGGCATACATGATAACTTCTTTGAACTTGGGGGACACTCGCTACTCGCAACTCAAGTGACT
>JAQYWP010000842.1 GCA_029379285.1 Rhizonema sp. PD38 | reverse complement strand
GAGTAATTGTTAATACTTCTAAAACTTCTTTTAAAAGCTGCGTTACTTGAGCTTCATTTAACTTATTACCTGGAAAAACTTCATGGCTCAAATCGTGTCCATCAATATACTCCTGTACTATATAAAATTCACCCCCTTCTTCAAAGTGGGCAAAAAGTTGTGGAATTTGACTGTGTTCACGACCTAAGCGATATAAAGCTTTTGCTTCCTTGCTAAAATAATTAATAAAGGCTTGTAACTCTTCTTGACTTTGGCTTTGCCGAAGATTTTTGACAACACACAAAGGATGGTCAGGTAAATCTAAATCTTCAGCTAAATAGGTGATTCCGAAATTACCATTTCCCAAAGCCTTGATAATTTTATACCGATTGCGGAGAATTTGCTCAGGGGGCATTGGATTTAAAGATTGATGATTTTTTCATTTTGGCATATTTCCTATTCATTCCACAATAATAGACATCAACCGAATTTAATTGTGTGTTGTCTACAACGCTTGTAAAGACTTTCCATTGATCGTCTCTACATTGTTTTCCACTGCTATGTCTAATATAAAGAACTACCAGTTTCCAGAATCATCCTCTTGTTGCAAACCTATTAACTGGCGTCGCTTCCAAGCAAAAGCGACAATGTTAATGCCTAACTCTTGTGCGGTGCGAATTGCCAGTCTAGGTAAGGTAAGGTCTTTATCTAATCCCCAAGCGGATGCTAAATCACCAATGATTAAAATTATTCCTCCGCCAGTTAATATTTCTATTGGTTTTTGATTTACTATTGGTAAAGCAGCAAACAAAAAAGGTTGCGTTCTTAAGGGGTGGTCGCGTCGTAATTCAACTAAAGGTTTTAAAGGATTTTTTAACTGTTCGGCCAAAGAATAAGTACTTTCTATTAAAGGAGTTGCTTCTCTAGGTGCATCGACTAAAAGTACTCCACCAGAGTTGATATATTTTTTTAGAGAATCCAACTCGACATTGTTGAAGGATAATGCTTGTTGCCCACTCAGATAAAGTAAATCATACTCTTGAATATTCTCAGATAAAGTTACTTGCCCAGCTTCATTGGTTCCTTGTAAATAAGAGTACAAAGACGCTATTGATTGTAACAAGTAAGATAAATTGAAAAAATTGCGATCGCATTCAGAATCGCTGTGGTTGACTTGCGCCAGTCTTACAATAGCTTGAGGTCGCGCCTGTGCCTGACGGCGGTAACGTAAATTGATATTATTATAACCAGGAAAAAATGCATCAGCAGGTTGAGTAATATCTTTCTGCCCTGGTTGTAAAAGTATACGACAAATTTCTATTTCTGAAATATCAAGTGTCGAGTTTCTTTGGTCAAACCGATAAGTTTCGCGAACCGTATCTCTCGATTCGCGTAAACGCAGTTCTTCTGGATCAACATAACTAACAGTTAAATAAACCATCAGCGGTTCATTACTTGCTACCTCCAAATCAATCGGAAAGTCATAAGGTGTGGATACAACAATTAAATTACCAGCCAAATCTATAGCTATTCCTGGTTGAAACTGTACCCAGCGCCCATCTCGGTATTTAGCTTCGACTTCACTCGGTGCCTCAATATCTCGCACACCTAAACCGCAAACAATTCCCGGTTGGTTTAAACATTGATAATGAGTGTTTTGTCGCTTGCGGTGGTAATTATGTGCTTTCTGCCAGCGTTCAGCATTTATAAGTAAACCGTCGGAAGCTTGTAAACGCTCAAAAGGTTGAATTGGTGGAGGTGGAAAAGGGTGAGACATGTGGATTTTGGATTTTTAATTTTGGATTTTAAACCTACATCTAGTTACTGTTTTCTATAGATAATTCGTAGGTACAAAAAGCGGGTTTTTCTTGTTCAATGATTCTTCTGATTAGCGCTTCGTGTATAGTATTTGACTCTTTTGGTCGCAAACGCACTACAAAATGATACGCTCTTCCTCCTCCTAATACTGCATTTCCAAGTACTGCTTCATTAAGAGTAAAACTATTACCAAAAGGTTCCGTAATACTAATGTGTTTATCATTTTCGTTTGTGATATTTTCATCTAATGGTAATCCAGTATATAAGTGTAAATAAAGACGTAATCCTTTACGAGTTCCTCGCCATCGATATAACTCAAACGCTCTACGAATTAGCCGCCGTTGCTGTTTGATTTCCCATATAGACTCAAATTTCCAACCAACCCAGTGAGCCAAAAATGGTAACAATGCTTGCGGTGACGTTAAAGAGTCTAGGTTTGCCCACATGGCATTAAAGCTATCAATAGTTGGTTGATAAGCTTGTTCAAATATATTCATGAAGCGACCAATAAAGTCTACTTCACGATATAAAAGTGGCAAAAATTCCATGTACGTAGACCAAGGACGAATACATATATTAAATTCATCACTAGTCTCGATTTTTTGTTGCTCTGTACCTGGATATAGATATAAATCAACGGAACAGCGAAAGTTGAGATCTAATCTATCTTTTCTTCCTGGGATGATTGCCTGCTGGTCTTCAAAAAAGGTGAAAGGGACTTGAAAATAAAGTACGGCTTGCATAGTCTCTCTAGATGCAATTTCCGAACCTTCTGTACCAATTTGACACCACTCTTGAGGAAAGTTACCTTTTACTTTCAAATCCAACCGTAAAGGATTTGCCGTCAAGTTTTGCACTTGCAAAATCATTTCGCTTGATTGTCCGGGATGTAGTAACAAACTATGTCCTGCTTCATCAAAACTTACTACCCCTGTAAATGCCAAAGCTGCTCCCGGCAGCGCTTCGGGAATTTGCATTGGGATTAAGTCTATTTTGACTTTAGAGGTAGAGCGATTTTGAATCATAGTAATACTGAATGTAGAGACGGGAGATATCACGTCTTTCTTAACGATTAAGAATGTTAACTACGTGATTGGAGCGCAAGTTATTATCAGCCCAGGAACAGATCAAACCTTGTACTCCTGGGTCAATTACACGCTCTGGTGATGGCTGACGCCTCCATGTGTCACCTTGCTTGCGTATAGGAAATAGTAGAACTGTTCCAAGATAACGAACACCACGCGCTTTTTGGAGTAATGCCACAATATCTGATTCGTAAAGTGGGCGTCCGAATGCCCAGCCTTTTTGTTCAATTCCTCCAGTCAAGGGATTTAAAAATTTATACAGCGATATTCTTATAGCACGCAAAATTTCTTCACGTGCAAGAGGGTTATCATAAGCTGGTTCTAAACCGATTTCGGTTTGGACAGAAACACCCATATATTCTGGTTGTTCTAGTTGAACTTGCACTCCTAATAACTTTCTTTCATTTAGATAACTCAAAACTTGTTCAGTGATTGCTGGACTAAGGTCGAATTTATCAGGAGATAAACCTTGTCCTTGAGCGATCGCATCTGTATTGAAATTCGGGACTATCAGTAAAGTGACTGTACCAGCTTGTCGATTTGCATCGGCTGGTAAACACCGGACGCGAGCAATTGCTCCTTGAGCTCCTTGTTGGGCTAATACTTCAAAATCTTCCACTGTAACTGCGCGATCGCGAGAACGCAGAATTTGCGGCGCTTTAATCACTGCTTGTTCGAGTGACTCCCCATCTACTCCGTTAATAGCGCCTTTATGATTGATGACACTAGCAACGTAGGGAACAGCCGATTTTAAAAATTGCAGTGAATGAGCTTGAACATTGCCTTGTCTACCTCCTCCTGTACGGTAACTCACCATTCTGATTTCTGCACCGCGTTGAGGGATAGCACCGTACTGATGTTCGAGAGTATTTTTGTTTGTATCGCTAACTTGAACAAATGTATCTTCAGATCTTGGTTGCTGGATACGCGATCGAACTTCTGTTTGACTTTTGAGTTGACTGGGTTCGCGAATTAATGGACCAAACTGAACTTTGCCGTCAATTGAATCGATGACGTAGTGAAAGCTTTCTGAAGTAGAATCGGCAAAGTCTCGAACTTCAAGCCATTTTTGAGGTAAACCATTAGGAGGAATAACTATGATATACTCGTTCTCTCGACGTTGCAATATGGGTGGTTGCAGAAGTTGAAAAGTTTGTCCTGGTTTGCCATTACTAAGACCCAAACGTTCATCTTCAATTAAATTACTATGACTTGCGCGAACGGTACCTCCAACTGCACGCACTCCCAAACCAGTAATTCGTGGAGGACGATTATAACCAGAATCATTTGTACCTAATTGAGTGAGTACACAGCGAATCCAACAACCCCGATATGATGTGAAGTGGGTTACAGGCCAGCTTGAAGGTAAATGTAGCCTGACTTCCGCTCCCTGCTCGGGATTATTACCCTGTTGAG